>JAYVXL010000124.1:0-2480 GCA_043785185.1 Myxococcales bacterium | reverse complement strand
TCCTCGTCGGGGGCGGCGGCGGCGGCGCGCTCCTCCTTCCGGTGCTCTGGCAGAACGTGCTGAAGGAGTACCAGCGCCAGCGCATCACCGCGTACCTGAACCCGGAGACGAACATCCAGGGCATCAACTGGCACGCGTACAACGCGCGCGTCGCCATCGGCAACGGCGGCTGGACGGGTCAGGGCTTCATGCGCGGGACGCAGAACCAGTACCTGTTTCTCCCCGATCAGTACTCGGACTTCCCGTTCCCGGTGTTCGCGGAGGACTGGGGCTTCCTCGGCAGCATCGTGCTCGTGATGCTGTACGGCTTCTTGGTGCTCTGGTCGATCCGCGTGGCGGCCACGTCGAAGGATCGCTTCGGCGCCGTCCTCGCGATCGGCGTGGGTGGGCTCATCTTTTGGCACGCGTTCTTCAACTTGGGGATGGCGACGGGCCTGCTCCCGGTCGTAGGCGTCACGCTCCCGCTCTTCTCGTACGGCGGCTCGAGCATCGTGACGGTCATGATGGGCATCGGGCTCTTGATGAACGTGTCGATGCGTCGGTTTTACGTCGCGCCGGGCAGAGCGTCGCGCCTCGGCCTGATGTGACGGGCGATCCGTCCAGTCCGGTGAGCGTCCACCCGCGTACTTCCTCCCGTACCCTGATCTTTCGCCGCCTGCCGGCAGCCCACTCGAAACCCACCGGAGCTCGCATGAAATCCTCGTTTCTTGGCATCGCCCTCGCAACGCTCGCGGGCGTGACCGCGTGCAAGTCGGACAAGCGGACCGCCGCCACAGTCGACGCCGCGGCAGCCGCATCGGCGACAGCCCAGGGCGCGCCCTCGGCGGCGGCGTCGGGCCCCGCGAGCCCGCTGGCGATCCCCGGCGCGACGGTCGCCACGATGCCGAACTTCGGCATTCCCCAGCGCTTCGCCGCCGAGCAGGCGGGCCGCCCGCCGGGCGTGCATCCGTCGGTGGAGGAGGTCTACGCCGCGCTCGAGAAGGCCGGCGTCACCATCGTCGACCGGCAGCAGCATCTCGGCGCGCCGTTCGGCGCGCGCTACTGCCTCGGCGCGCGCGCCGTGGGGGCGGGCAACACGCCGATGCTGCAGATCAGCGTCTGCGAGTTCGTGAGCGCGGAGGCCGCGAAGGTCGGCCGTGAATACTCGGCCGAGGGCATGAAGGTGATCCCGCTCCGGACGGTCTACGCCAACAAGCAGACGACGCTCACGCTGCGCGAAGAGAAGCAGACGCCGGAGATCGACGCCCTCGTCCAGAAGGCCGCGGCGGTCTACGCCAAGCTCTAGCCGCTCTCGCCCGCGTAGCGCGTGGCCATCCGCGCTCTCGACCCTCCAAAAAGAAAGAGCCCTCGCACCACACGGCGCGAGGGCTCTTCGTTCGCCCGCGAGGGCGACGCTCCGGCAGCCGCTCTTAGAAGAGCGTCTGCGGGAACGGCGTGCGGGTGTCGACGCAGGTGTCCCCGAGGTCGGTCGAGGGCAGATCCTTTGCGTTCGTGTGATCGGTGATGAGGCCGGTCACGAACGCGTTGAAGTCGCAGCCGGCGTCGGCATCCGGTCCGCCGTCCCGCGGGGGGGGCGGAGGCGGATTCGGAGGAGGCGGGGTCGGAGGAGGCGTCGGCGGGACCGAGACGTCTTTGCCGCCGTCGGGTGTCACGCCGGGATCGGTCGTGTCGTCGCCGCCGCAGCCTGCTGCGAACGCGAGCGCCACGATCCCCATCGCAGCGGCGAAGAGCGCCGTTTGCTTGCGTGCCATGGCCGACCTCACTGATCCCCGGAGTGCGGGCTCTTGAGGTACGGGAAGTTCCCGTCGAACTGGCTCTCCGTGTTCAAGACCGCATCGTGGAGGACGGTGCCGCCGTTCGGCGCATCGGCTCCCGGCACGAAGTAGCCGAGGAGCGCGGTGAGCTCGATGTCGACGATGTCGTCACCGGGGCGACGACCGTTGGGGAAGCCGCCCGTGTCGCAGCTCGCGCCGCCCGCCACCGTGAAGCAGGTGTCGATCGTCTTGCCTGCCGGCTTGCAGTTGGTCGCGTAGTCGAAGCACGCCGCCGCGCCGAGGTCGACCTGGCTGCCGCTCGGCTTGGTGGGGAGCTTCGTGTTCAGGCGCAGCATCTCGCCGGTCGAGCCGGTGACGTTGACGCCGGGCACGCCCTTCAGGAAGATCGCGACGAGGTCGTTGCGAACGACCGTCCCCGCGGGGAACACCGGCGTGCTCGCGCCGCCGAAGATCGCCTGGAGGACCACCGGGAGCGTCGGGTTGGTCACGTAGTCGATGAACTGCAGGTCGTCCTTGGGCTCGCTCGAGTTGAAGCGGTCCTTGTCGGCGATGCCGATGACCACTTCGTTCGTCAGCGGCATGCCGAGGCGCGAGACCTGCGCCCACGCGCCGCCTTCCTTGGCCGGCTTGCCGTACGTCGCCAGCGGGTTGATGACGCGCGCCTGGCGCACGCTGGCGGTGGTCCAGCCGCCGAGGACCGAGCGC
>JAYVXL010000123.1:0-8267 GCA_043785185.1 Myxococcales bacterium | reverse complement strand
GCAGCACGCCGCGTGCCCAGCGCGACGCATGCGCGATGCGAGGGACGACGAGCAAACGAGAGCGCGGCCGTCATGCTCCGGGCGTCGGGCAGGGCTCTGCCGCCGTCGGCACGGAGAGTGCTCCTGAGTAGCGCATGAGCACTCCCACGAAGGACGAGCACGACACCTGGCTGGTGAAGATCGATCGCGCGGCTTCGAGCTTTCGCTCGGCCTCGGTAAGGGCGATTGAGCGAGCGCTCGAACGTGCCGCCGTCCGAATCGACGGGGACGCGTCCCGTCAGACAGCGCAGGACGGGCAGGTCGGGAGAGTGTAAAGTGCCCCACTGCGGCGCTTTGGTGGCTCGCTCGGGCGGGAAACGCTCGTTAGGAGATCGGGATGCAACTCGAACGCACGTCCAACCCGAGGCACACGCCGGCGGAGGGCTTCCAATGACGGGGGGCGATCGCGGGCACGACGCCGGGCACGACTCCGAGGGCAGCGCGCGAGCCTCCGACTACGTCCGCACCGAGATGCTCGAGCGAATCGCGCACGAGCTTCGGGGGCCCGCCGGCGTGACGCTTCGCGCCCTCGAGGAGATGGAGCTCGCGTTGGGCGACGACGCGCAGAAGATCGCCAACTTCTTCGCGATGGCCCGCCGCGGGGCGCGCCGCGTGCTGCGCACGGCGGATCGCCTCAGTCGCACCGCGCAGCTCGTCTCGCGTGACGTCACGTTCTCCCGGGACCCGGTCGACATCAAGGCGGTCCTCCAAAACGCGGTGCGCGACGCGGAGCTCGTCGAGACACGCAAGGGGATCTCGGTGGTGTTGACGCTCCCGTCGGAGCCGTGCCCCGCCGCGATCGACTCGGCCTGGATGTCCGCCGCCGTCGCCGAGCTCGTCGTCAACGCGATCGCCCACGCTCGAAAGGTCGTCACCGTCGACGCCAAGTGCGACGCACGCGGCGTCGTGATTTCGGTCACCGACGACGGCCCTGGCTTCGCGGGCCCGATCGGCGAGCGCTTCACCGCGCCCCGCGAGCGTCGCGGGCTCGGGCTCTCGCTCGCGATCGTCCAAGACGTCGCGGCGGCCCATGGCGGCGAGTTCGTCGTCGACGCGCGCAAGGCGGACGATCCCATCGACACGCGCGGCGCGACGGTCCGTCTGCGCATCCCCCGCGAGGCGCCGGCCTCGGTGTTGACTGCGAAATAGAACGCACTGCGCGGCCACCATGTCGCCACAGTGGGGCGATGCCGCTTCGACATCGGGTGCTCAACTGCGGCCCGCGGCCGAGTTTGAGCGAGCAAACACCATGGAATGCATCGTGCAATTCGTGGGCGCAAGGAGAAGAACCATGCGTTCCATTTCAAGCACTGCAAACGAGGCGATGAACGAAGTGAAGGACACCGCGGGGCAAGCCAAGGGGAGCTTCCTCGAGTTCGGGGCGCAGGCCCTCAAGCTCCTGAGCACGCTTCGCGACGTCGAGATTCGTAGCGCCGACTCTCTGCTCGGCCGCGTCGGCCTCCAGCGTCGCGAGAGCGCGCTTCGCCCGATGATGTGGTTCGCGGCC
This sequence comes from Myxococcales bacterium, assembly GCA_043785185.1. Lineage (GTDB taxonomy): Bacteria > Myxococcota_A > Polyangia > Polyangiales > Polyangiaceae > JANYHK01. Next base: position 6,721 of record JAYVXL010000123.1, on the reverse strand, counting down.
GGTGGCGTCGCCGCGGGCGCCGTGGCCCTCGTGATGGCCCCCGTCGCTGGCAAAGAGCTCCGAGCCCGCCTCGCGGACATGTTGAGCACGGGCCTCGAGAAGGCCAAGGGCGGACTCGACAAGGCAAAGGACACGGCCAAACAGGTCGGCAAGGGCGCCGAGTCCAAAGCCGAGGACGCGATCAACGGCGCGAAGAAGACCGTCGCGCACGTCGCGAGCACGGCCGTGGGCGCGGCGTCGAACGTCGAGTCGCGCGTCCAGCACGGCGTCGACGAGATTCGCCGCAACACCCACGCCCGCTGATTGGCGGGCGTTGCCGGGGCGCTCCACCGCGCGGGTCGCGGTGGCGCGCTCGCGCGTGGTTCTTTGACAAACCATAGGAGCGACGCATGGCGGATCACTCGGGACCCCCCACGGAACGCCACACCCGCGCCGGCGTCGTACCGATCGAGCTGTCGGGCAGGAGTATGGTGTGGATCCTGGGCGCCCTCGCGTCCGTGTGGCTCTTCTTGGAGCTGTGGCCGGTCCTCATCGTCGTCGTCGTCGCGCTCATGATCGTCGGGATGCTCAACCCGTTCGTCGCACGCCTCGAGCACAGGGGCTGGCCCCGGCGGCGCGCGGTCGCCGCGGTCTTCGTCGCGCTGCTCGCGATGGTGGCGGCGTTCGTGGCGTTGACGATCCCGCGCTTCTTCGCTCAGTTCAGCGATCTCCTCGACCATTTCCCCGAAAACCAAGCCACGGTCGCGCGCCAACTCGACAATTTCAAGATCGCCGCGCCGCTCGCCAAGTCGGTGCGCGAGCTGCGGACGACCGAGGTCGTGGCGCAGATTGGCCGCTTCGGGGTCTCCTATTCGTCGCGGATCGTCGAGGTCATCGCCTACTCGGCGACGTCGCTCTTCTTATCGCTCTACTTCATGCTGGACCATGACCGCATGCGCGGCGCCGCGTTCGCGCTGATCCCGCGCTCGTACCACGTCCGCGCGTCTCGCATTCTCTTGAAGCTCGAGACGATCGTCGGCGGGTACCTGCGCGGGCAGGTGATCACGTCGGCGCTCATGATCGTCTTCACGTACATCGTCCTGTCGATCGCGCGCGTGCCGAACGCGATCGCGATCTCACTGTTCGCCGGCGCGGCCGACGTTCTGCCTTACGTCGGCGCGGTGCTCGCGTGTGGGCCCGCGGTGCTCGCGGCGTTGTCGAGGGGGACGTCGGTCGCGCTCGCGGTCGGCATCGTCCTCCTCGCGTACCAGGAGTTCGAGAGCCGCTTCATCGTGCCGCGCGTCTACGGACAGGTCTTACGACTCTCTTCGGCGGCGGTCATGATCGCGCTGCTCGTGGGCGGCAAGCTCCTTGGAATTTTGGGCGCGCTCCTCGCGCTCCCGATCGCGGCGGGCATCCGCATGGGCGTCGATGAGCTACGCGTCGAGCTCCCTGGCGACGCCTCCCAGGATTCCGCGATCCGCAAGCTCGACGAGCGCGAAGAGCAGATCTTCGAGCGTCTCGCGGCGCACGCGAAGCCGGGCGAGTCGGCCGCGATCGCCAACGAGATCGCGGAGAAGCGGTTGGCGTACGATGCGCGTCATCCCACCGACGGAGAAGAAGCGTCCGCCAAGCAGCCGCCGTCGTCGAACGGGTAGGGGGAGAGGGTCGGTCGGGAAGACCTGCCGGGCGCCTCGATGGCCCCGGTCACCCCGCCGCGGACGTCCGCTGAGACGTCGCCTGGATTGGTTCCGCGGGCTGGACCGGCGGGAGGGCGACCGCGTCTTCGCCCGTTCGCGCGATGCGCGCGTGGAACGAGATGGCGAACACGAGCGCGTCTTCGGTGACGCGGACCTCTCCCCACGCGACCTGGAGCCCGATGGCTTCGACCTGCTCGAGCATCTTCGGCAGCGGAAAGACGTGGCTCAGCGCGCTCGAGAAATCCCACTCGAGCTCGACGCGATCGCGCGCGAGCTTCTCGTTGATCTTCTCTGTGATCTTCTGGTCGATCACGTCGGGCAAGGCCGCAAAGTCGGCCTTCTCGAGCGCCAACGTGAAGACGAGGCGATCACCGGTCGGTGACGCCGCGATCTGCGGCTTTACCAGCATGGTCATCGCGTGCAACGTGACCGGCACAGGGATTCCCAGCACCGGCCAGTGGAGCTTCGCGTGGCAGGTCAACCGAAGCCCCTCGTCGGGCACGAGGGTCACCTGGCGGGGAGCATCGATGGCGACGGAACCGCCCCCCGACAGGTGAATCGTGACCGGGCAAAGCGACGCAACGAGCGCGACGAGGTCCTCTTTCGAGACGATGAACTCTAACCACATCACGCCCTCTCCTTCGGGTAGCCGGCCAGCTCACGGTTCCGGTGCAATTCAAGCGGCCGGGCGCCTCCTTACGTCGCTGTGACCGCGAAGACAGGAAAGGAAACTGCGCGCATCGCGGCTCTCCTCACGCGAGCCGGCGACCCGAGACCGCGTGATAGATGCTGAGGAGGGCGACCGCGCCGATCACGGACACGATCATGCTCCAGAGGTTCAGCCCGGTGACGCCGGTGGCGCCGAACGTGTTGAAGATGAAGCCGCCGACCACTGCGCCGGCGATGCCGAGCAGGATGTCGAGGACGGTGCCCTCGCCGGTCTTGTTGACGATCTTGCTGGCGATGAAGCCAGAGATGAGCCCGAGCAGGATCCACGCGATAATCGACATAGAAGTTCTCCTTGGTTGAGCTCCCAGAAACCGAGCCTGTTGCACACAGGACTGCAGGGAGCGCGCCAACCGCGATCGGCGCGAAGGCGCAGCGCGCGCGCACGATCCGCCGAGATGGAACCTCGTGGAAGGCGCAGTTGCGTCACGCTCGAGGCGGTTTTGCGCGCGCCCACACGTCCATAGCGCGTGCGTGGCCGAACATCGGTGCGAGGAGCCCGCCACCATGCGCGGTCTGCCGTTTGCACACCGTCGAGCCTGGGCAATCGTGCCCCTCAACAAAAGGAAGAGACATGCGACTGCTAATCGGACTGAGTGGTGTGAGCGTGGTGGCGTTGGCGCTGGGCGCGTGCGGGCGCGGCGAAATCCGGGGGCCCGACGCGCCGGTGACCTCGACGTCGGCGCACGTCGCGTCGAACGACTCCGCGATCCAGCGCATCACGGACGCGCGCTGCGATCGCGAGGTCGCGTGCAACAACGTGGGCGCCGGCAAGTCGTACGGGACGCGGCAGGCGTGCACGAACGAGCTCGGCCACGACAAGCGCGCGGACTTGCGCGCCGAAGAGTGCCCGCGCGGCATCAGCGAGCCGGACTTGAACGACTGCTTGGCCGACATCAAGAGCGAGAAGTGCGGCAACCCGCTCGACTCGATCAGCCGGCTCGCGGCTTGCCGCAAGGCCAAGCTCTGCCTCGATCGCTGAGGCGCGGTCGCGGGGCGAGCTCACGAGCCGTGTGAGAGCTGCGTACGTCGCGCCTCTTGAGAGTCGTGACGTCGCAGGCTCGTGAGCTCAGTCGCCGCTGCCGCGCGCGAGGGCGGCGATCGCTTGCACGAGGTCCCCCGGCGCCACCGGTTTCACCATGTGCCGCTGAAAGCCCGCCGCGTGGGCCGCACGGACGTCGCGCTCGGCGGCGAACGCCGTGAGCGCGATGGCGGGAGTCTCTCCGCCCTCTTCGGCCGTGAGAGAGCGAATCTCCCGCATGAAAGTGTATCCGTCGATGAGCGGCAACCCGATGTCGCTGACGATGACCTCCGGACGTTCGTCGCGAAAGCGATCCATCGCCTCCGGCACGGACTCCGCCACCGAGACGTGGGCCCCCGTGGGCCGCAGGACTTCGACGAGCAGCTCTCGAGCGTCCTCATCATCCTCGCACACGAGGATCCGGAGCCCTTCGAGCGCGCGGCTTCTCCCCTGGGCGCCCTTCGGAGCAATGCCGGCCCCAAGCGACTGCGACTCTGCCCCGGGCTGTGGCGCGCGGGTCGCGCGGGGCGGGCGCCCCGATTCCTGGAGAGGTTTCACAGATCCTTCGCCCCCGTCCGCATTCGGAAGTCCGAGCTCCTTCCGTCGCGGCATGGGTCCCATGGGTCCTTCGTCATCGATCTATGCATTGGAGGGGCCACGCGCTGAAATCCCGCGCTTCCATCCTCCACGGCCGTTTGGCGGCCTCTGCGGCGTGGCGATTTGGTGCTTCGTGTAGCGAAACGTCACATCGTTCGAACGCGCGTTCGTGCGGACGCGCTGCGGAAATCGCGTGGACGCGGTTGGAAATAAAGCCACGGTCGCGGCGGCACGCCGGCTGCTAAGGCCGAGGCTAGGAGACTTCACCCATCGAGGCCCATGCGCCACGGACCGGCGCACACCTCGCGAGGAGCGAACGATGCGTCGACCCGGCCCGAACCGCACTCCGCTGCACATCGTGGGAATCGGTGCTTCCGCAGGAGGGCTCGAAGCGATTGAGCGCTTCTTCGACAACCTCCCGGCGGACACGGGGATGGCATTCGTCGTCGTCCAGCACCTGTCGCCGGACTTCAAGAGCCTGATGGACGAGCTGCTCGCGCGCCACACGGCCATGCCGATCCATCTGGTCGAGGACGGGATGCCCGTCGAGGCCGACCACGTGTACCTGATCCCGCCGAAGACCGAGATGATCATCTCCGACGGGCGCCTCCTTCTCAGCGCGCGGAGCGAGAAGCAAGATCTGATGTCGCTCCCGATCGACGTGTTCTTCCGCTCGCTCGCGCGGGACTGCGGCCCCGCCGCCGTCGCCGTCGTCCTGTCCGGCGGCGGAAGCGACGGCTCGCGCGGCATCCGCGACGTCCACGACGCCGGGGGCCTCGTCTTCGTGCAGGACGTCGGCAGCGCGCAGTTCGACGGCATGCCCAAGACCGCGCGCGACGCCGGCGTCGCCGACCAGGTGCTCGCCCCCGAGGAAATGCCGCGGGCCCTGCTCGAGCACGTCGGGCGCGTACGCTCGCCGACCGGGCGAAGCGCGCCGCCGCCCGCGCGCGGCATCGGCGCCGTGTACCAGATGCTCGAGCAAGAATTCGGGCTCGACTTCACCCAATACAAGCCGAGCACGGTGACCCGTCGCATCGAACGCCGGCTGACGCTGGCGCACTCGACGAACGTGGACGAGTACGTCGATCGGCTGCGGTCGGAGCGCGAAGAGCTCGACATCCTCTACCGTGATCTGCTCATCGGCGTGACGACCTTCTTCCGCGATCGGGAGGCGTTCGAGCACCTGGAGACGTCGATTCTGCCCGGCCTCCTCGAGCGTACGCCCAAGAACGCCCCGCTTCGTATCTGGGTCGCCGGATGCGCGACGGGGGAAGAGGCGTACTCGCTCGCGATCGCGCTGTCCGACTTGATGGTCGTGCACGGCGAGCGCGACGTGAAGATCTTCGCGACCGACGTTCACCGCGAATCGATCGAGCGCGCCGCGCAAGCGGTCTACGACGAGACGACGGTCGCCAACGTCTCGCCCGAGCGCCTCGCGCGCTACTTCATCCGGGCGGCCGGCGCGTACCAGATCGTCCCGGACATCCGGAAGATGATCGTCTTCGCGAAGCACAACGTCCTCAAGGACGCGCCTTTCACGCGCGTCGATCTCGTCACCTGCCGCAACCTCCTCATCTACCTGCAGCCGGCCGCGCAGCAGAAGGTGCTTTCGCTGTTCCACTTCGCGTTGACCAGCGGGGGCGTGCTCTTCCTCGGCCCGTCGGAGACCGTGGGCGCGCTCGGGCACGACTTCGAGAGCGTCAACAAGCACTGGCGCATCTACCGGAAGCACACCGATGTCCGCATCGCCGTCGATACGCGTCCGACGCGGCCGGCGCTCGTCGATGCGCGCGTGGTCGCGTCGGGCGCGCCGCCGAGCGCGAGCCGCCAGTCGGTCTCCCAGCTGCTCGGCACGTACGACGCCCTCCTCGACGACGTGATGCCGCCGAGCCTCCTCATCAGCGATCGGGGCGAGCTCGTCCACGCCTTCGGCGGCGCGAGCCGCTTTCTCCACGCGCGGGACGGTCGTCACTCGTCCGAGGTGGTGAACCTCGTCACGCCGGAGCTGCGGATGGTCCTCGTCGGAGGCCTGAAGCGTGCGCTCGCGGAGTCCGCTCCCGTCGTCTTCAAGGGCGTCCAGATCGGCGGGGAGTCGGCGCCCGAGACGTACGCGGTGAGCCTCCGGCGGATTCAGGGGAAAAACGGCGGTCCGCGCAACGTGCTCGTGACCCTGACGCCCACCGAGGCGGCGCCGGGGGACGCGGTGCCTCACGCGGCGGAGATCGATCTGGGCCGCGTCTCTCGCGAGCAGCTCGGCATCCTCGAGGCGGAGCTCAGTCACACCAAGGAGAACCTCCACGCCGCGATCGAAGAGCTCGAGTCGAGCAACGAGGAGCTGCAGGCATCGAACGAAGAGCTCCACGCGTCGAACGAGGAGCTGCAGAGCACGAACGAGGAGCTCCAGAGCGTCAACGAGGAGCTCTACACCGTCAACGCCGAGTACCAGCGCAAGATCAGCGATCTCACCGAGCTCGGCAACGACATGGAGAACCTCCTGTCGAGCACCGACATCGGGACGATCTTCCTCGACCGAGAGCTCAAGATTCGCAAGTTCACCCCGCAGATCGGCGAGAGCTTCAGCCTTCTTCCGCAGGACGTCGGGCGGCCCATCGAAGCCTTCACTTACGCCGTCGATCACCCCGAGCTGGCCGGCGATCTGAAACGCGTCCTCGCCAGCGGAGAGCGGGTGGAGCGGGAG
>JAYVXL010000122.1:0-2496 GCA_043785185.1 Myxococcales bacterium | reverse complement strand
GCGTCACCGTCACGATCCTGCTCGCGCGACCGCCGAGCGGCGGGCTCGTGCCGCTGCGCTTCGCGTACGGGTGGCCGCTCTTCGCGACGCTCCTCGTGTCGATCGTCGCCACGCTCGTCTCCCTCCGCCTCGGCGGCTCCGTCGCCGACATCAAGGTCGCGCGCGGCACGTCGAAGGGTCGCGACCTGCACTGACCTGACGCGCGCGCCGTGATCCGGCGCACATCGTTGGCCAGTGTGCGCGGGGCTACGGCGACTTCCCTGGCCTACGCGCGCCGATGGAGGCATGGTGTACCGCATGACGGCGCCCGCGCGTAAGAGCAGCCCGTCCTATCCGCCCGAGCCCTCCTCGTCGCGCCAGCTCGACCTGGACGTGGATGTGCCGGCGGCGGTCGTCTGCGCGCTCTGCGGCGACTCCGACTGCCCGGGCTGCCAGAGCGAGCTCTCGCGCTCCGGCGTCGTCACGATCATCGCGTGGGAACGCCCCGGCGGCCGCGCGCTGCCAAAGCTGTGGGAGACCGCGTACGCCGCGACGCGCGACGCGGAGGCGTTCTTCGAGCTGCTCCCCGACGGCGCGATCGCGCCCGCGCTCCGCTTCGCGCTGCTCTGCGAGCTCGTCGCGTCGAGCGCCATCGTCCTCCTGATGCTGGCGTTCGCTGCCGCCTTCGCGCCCGCGTGGATGAAGCACGTCCTCACGGACCCCGAGGCGCGCGATCTCGCGCTCCGCATCTTCGTGACGGGGGTACCGGGGCTCGCGCTCCTCCTCGTCATCGCCCACAGCGCGCACGGGCTCGCGCTCGACGTCGGCGCGAAAAAGAACGGCGCGCGCTCCGCCGCGTCGCGCGCGCTGCGCTTCGGGCTCTACGCCTCGGGCTGGGATCTCGTGCAAGGGCCCGTCGGCGCCGTCGTTCTCTCGGTGAAGCAGGGGCTCGGCGCCTGGGCCGCGACCCACGTGTCGAGCGTGCCCACCAAGAGCTCGCGCGCGTTCCTCCGCGGCTGCTACCGCCTCGTCGGCCCCGCCGCCGATCGCGCGCTCGGCACGTCGTACGTGGCCGCCGTCGCCGCCACGCTTCTCGGCGCGCTTGCCATCGTGGGCGCCGCGCTCGGCATCGTGCTCGCGCTCTGACCGCGCTAGGGCAGCACCTTGAACAAGTGGTCGTGCGGCGCGTCGTCGTGGCAGCCGGCGCACGACTCGATCGGCCCGTCCTTCACGAGCTCGCCGCCCGCGCCGACGACGACGTAGCGCCAGTCGCCGTGCGCCGCGTCGTAGCCCTTCTCGCGCTTCTCCATCATCATGAGCGGCCCGCGCGCGCCGCCGGCGCGCTCGTAGTGGACCTCGACGATCGTCGCGCCGACCGGCACGTCGCCGTGGCCGCTCGCGAGCGGGCCTTGCGCGTCGGCGCTCGCGTAGACGAGCACGTCCCAACGGCCGGCGGCGTGACCATTCGACGGCGCGCGCGCCGCGCTCAGCTTCGCGAACGACGTCTCGAAGCCCGCCGGCACGCCCGCGTCGGTGGGCGCCGCGCCGGCATCACGCGCGCGGATCGTCGAAGGCGGCGCCGCCGTCGAGGCGCCGACGAGACCGTCCCGCTTCGTTCCGCCGCACGCGCCCGCGAGGAGCGCGAGCGCGGCGACCGCCGGGCGCGCGGCCCAGAGAGCGCTGGAAGCCCTCCGAGCCCTCAGAAGAAAACGCCGGCTTCTAACGAGAACGTCCACTGCCGCGTGTCGCTCAGGCCAGGGTTTTCGTCGGAGGGCGGCGTGAGATCGATCAAGAACTGGCTCGCGAGGTACAGCACCTCGTAGCGGTAGTTCACGCCGAAGATGCCGCGGTGCCGGTGCGTGCGCACCTTGTCGAAGGTGACGTTGTTGTTGAAGTCGCCGTTGTTCGGCGCGCCGTTGGAGAGCTTGTTCTTGCAGAGGGGCTCGCCGGTCGACGGGTCCGGCCCGGCGTAGCCGCACTGGCGCAGGGGGTCGACGTTCGGCGTCGTGTCGACGACGACCGAGTCGCCGAAGATGATGAGGCGCTGGTAGCCGACGTACGGCGTCAGGATCGACGAGTCGGCGAGCGTGAGGGGCTTGGACACCTGCGCGTCGATGCCCACGGTGGTGAGATGGAACTTCGACGTCCCCACGAGCGTGCGCACGCCGCCGCCGACCGCGACGTCCGGCAAGACGCCCAGCGGCCCGGTGCGAAAGCCTTCCATGAGCGCCCAGCGAATGTCCGCGCCCGTGACCCACATCGTCGTGTTGGCGATGGTGCCGAGCGCGCCCGCGAGCTCGAAGCCGAACGGCAGGCCCTTGCGCGCCTTCAGCGAGTAAACTTGGAGCAGCGAGTCCGGGCTGTTGTTCGCCGTCGAGAACTGCTTGGTGTTCGGGTCGACCGAGCCCTGGGTGCCCTGGTGCCAGTACTGGGTCATCGTGCCGTCGGCCGCCTTGCTGAAGGCGTCGGCGTTGATCTTCGTGTAGGCGGCCTCGAACGTGAGGGCGAAGCCGCCGA
>JAYVXL010000121.1:0-8291 GCA_043785185.1 Myxococcales bacterium | reverse complement strand
GGTCGATGCGGATCGACCTGCACGAGGACCTCTCGCGCGGCACCCTCGCGGCGGGCGAGGAGCACCGACGCGAGCTCGCGGTCATCGACGAGAAGTATGCCGACCTGCCGGCGCGCGTGGCCGCGCTCGAAGACGATCGCTAGGCGAGCGTCGGCTGATCGACGGCTGCGCCCATCGCGGCGTAGCCCTTGTCGACGTAGACGGTGGTGCCGGTGATGCCGCTCGCCAGCGGGCTGCACAGGAACGCGGCGGTGTTCGCGACCTCGGTGGCGGTCATCGGATCGGTGAGCGGCGCGTTGCGCGCGCAGTACTCGATCATCTGCTGGATGAAGCCGACCGCGCTCGCGGCGCGCGACGCGTACGGGCCCGCAGAGATCGTGTTCACGCGGACGCCCCAGCGCCTGCCCGCTTCGAAGGCGAGCGTGCGCGTGTCCCCTTCGAGCGCCGACTTTGCCGACGACATTCCGCCGCCGTAGCCCGGGATGACGCGCTCGCCGGCGAGGTAGGTGAGCGACACGACGGACGCGCCGGCGCGCATGTGCGGCCCGAAGCGCGCGACCATCGACGTGAGCGAGTAGGCGCTGACGCCGACCGCGGAGAGGTAGCCGGCGCGGCTCGTCTCGAGGAGGGGCTTCTTCACCTCGGGGCCGTTCGCCAGCGAGTGGACGAGGATGTCGAGGCATTTGTCGCCGAAGTCTTCGACCATGCGCGTGACCACGCCGTCGATCGTGAAGTCGCCGCGCTCCGCGTAGCGCTTGCTCGTCTTCACGTCGGCGGGGACGTCGGCCATCGTGTCCCACGACGCGTCGAGCGGATACACGCGCTCGAACTCGAGCATCGCGCCCGACGCCATCTTGCGCGACTCGTCCATCTTTCCGCGCCGCATCAGCGTCTCGAAGATCCCGAGGGCCGGCGGCCAAGTGCCGACGCACACCGACGCGCCCGCCTCGGCGAGCGCCTTGGCGATCGCGAACCCGAAGCCTCCGTCGTCCGCGACACCGGCGACGAGCGCGCGGCGGCCGGTCAGGTCGATGCTGAGCATGGGCATCTACCTAGAACAACCGCCCCCAAAAGGGAACGCGTGGCGCGCCGGAGCGCGCGAGGGCGCGTCAGGGCTCGTCAGAATTGCGCTTCTTCGGTCGACCCCTCGAGCGCGAGCGTGCTCGCCTCACCGCCGCTGATCACCTCGGCGACTTGGTCGAAGTAGCCCGTGCCGACCTCGCGCTGGTGCCGCGTGGCGGTGTAGCCGTGCGCCTCGGCGGCGAACTCCGCCTGTTGCAGCTGGCTGTACGCCGCCATGCCGCGCTCGCGGTAGCCGGTCGCGAGCTCGAACATCGCGAAGTTGAGCGCGTGGAAGCCGGCGAGCGTGACGAACTGGAATTTGTAACCCATCGCCCCGAGCTCTTGCTGGAACTTGGCGATCGTCTGGTCGTCGAGGTTCTTCTTCCAGTTGAACGACGGCGAGCAGTTGTACGCGAGGAGCTTCTCCGGAAACTTCTTCTTGATGCCCTCGGCGAACTGCTTGGCCTGGTTGAGATCCGGCGTCGACGTCTCGCACCAGACCACGTCGGCGAACGGCGCATAGGCGAGGCCGCGCGCGATGGCCGTCTCGACGCCGCTCTTCAGGCGGAAGAAGCCCTCCTTCGTCCTCTCGCTCGAAAGGATGAACGGGCGGTCGCGCTCGTCGACGTCGCTCGTGATGAGCTTCGCGCTGTCGGCGTCGGTGCGCGCGACGATGACGGTCGGGACGTCCATCACGTCGGCGGCAAGTCGCGCGGCGGTGAGCGTGCGGATGAACTGACCCGTCGGGACGAGCACCTTGCCGCCCATGTGCCCGCACTTCTTCTCGCTCGCGAGCTGGTCTTCGAAATGGACGCCGGCGGCGCCCGCCTCGATCATGCTCTTCATCAGCTCGAACGCGTTGAGCGGGCCGCCGAAGCCGGCCTCGGCGTCGGCCATGATCGGCGCGAGCCAGTAGCGGCCCGTCTTGCCCTCGGCGTGCTCGATCTGATCGGCGCGCAGGAGCGCGGCGTTGATCTTCTTGACGACGGCGGGGACGCTGTCGACCGGGTAGAGGCTCTGGTCGGGGTACATCTGGCCGGCGGAGTTTGCGTCGGCGGCGACCTGCCAGCCCGAGAGGTAGATCGCCTTGAGGCCGGCGCGGACCTGCTGCACCGCCTGGTTGCCGGTGAGCGCGCCGAGGGCGGCGACGTAGTCCTCGGTCTGGAGGAGCTCCCAGAGGCGCTGCGCCCCGAGGCGCGCGATCGTGTGCTCGACGCGGAACGAGCCGCGCAGGCGCTGCACGTCGGCGTTCGCGTAGTTGCGAATCACGCCGCGGAAGCGGTTCTTGTGCAGGTCGTCGGGGGCTTGAGCGGTGGCGAGGGTCATCGTGTTCTCCATGCGGCGGCTTCTCGTGGCGCGGCGCTTCGGCTCAGACGAGCTCGTAGGCCGCGAGCGTCAGAAAATCGGGGAAGGTCTCGGCGGTGCAAAGCTGATCGAAGAGCTTCTTCGCGTCGGCGAAGCGGCCGCCCGTGAACGCGGCGGTCTCCTCCTCGAATGCGGCGCGGTAGCGGGCGAGCGTGAGCGGCGCGCCGTCGACGGCCGCGCCGTGCTTCAGCCACTGCCAGACCTGGGCGCGCGAGATCTCGGCGGTGGCCGCGTCTTCCATGAGGTCGTACAGGGGCACGCAGCCCTGGCCGCGGAGCCACGACTCGATGTACTGGACGCCGACGCGAACGTTCAGGCGCAGGCCCGCCATCGTGCGCGGCCCGCTCGGGATCGCGAGCAGCTCGGCGCGTCCGACTCCGCACGGCGGGCGAGGGACGGCGATCTGGTTCGGCGTCGCCATCTTCGCGTCGAAGACCTCGCGCGCGAGCGCGACGAGGCCCGGGTGCGCGACCCAGGTGCCGTCGTGGCCGTCGCTCGCCTCGCGCTCCTTGTCGGCGCGGACCTTCGCGAGCGCCGCGAGGTTGCGCGCGGCGTCCGTCTTGATCGGGATCTGCGCGGCCATGCCGCCCATCGCGTGGACGCCGCGCTTGTGGCACGTCTCGATGAGCAGGCGCGAGTACGCGCGGAGAAAGCCGCGGTCCATCGTGAGCTGCGCGCGATCGGGGAGCACCGCAGCCGGGTCGTCCGCGCGCTTCTTGATGAACGAGAAGATGTAGTCCCAGCGCCCGCAGTTGAGGCCCGCGGAGTGCTGGCGGAGCTCGAAGAGGATCTCGTCCATCTCGAACGCGGCGGGGAGCGTCTCGATGAGAACAGTCGCCTTGATCGTTCCGACGGGGATGCCCAGGCGTTCTTCGGCGAAGACGAAGATCTCGTTCCAGACGCGCGCCTCGCGGTGGCTCTCGAGCTTCGGGAGGTAGAAGTACGGCGCCGTGCCGCGCGCAAGGAGCGCGCGCGCGTTGTGGAAGAAGTAGAGACCGAAGTCGAAGAGGGCGCCCGGGACGGCGCGCCCGTCGACGAGGACGTGCTTCTCTGGGAGGTGCAGCCCGCGGGGGCGGACAAACAAGGTCGCGGTCGTCTCGTTCAGCGCGTACTTCTTGCCGCCGCCCTCGAACGCGATGGTGCCTCGCACGGCGTCACGGAGGTTCGTCTGCCCATCGACGAGGTTCGCGAACGTCGGCGTCGACGAGTCTTCGCAGTCGGCCATGAAGACATTCGCGCCCGAGTTGAGCGCGTTGATGATCATCTTGCGGTCGACCGGGCCCGTGATCTCGACGCGGCGGTCGAGCAGATCCGCCGGGAGCGGCGCGACGCGCCAGTCGCCGCTCCGCACGTCGGCGGTCTCCTCCAGAAACCCGAACGCCCCTTGGCCCTCACGCGCGCGCCGCGCCGCGAGGCGCTCGTCGATCGCCGGCGTAAACGCCCGGGCGAGCGCGGCGACGAAGGCGAGCGCGTCGGGCGTGAGGATCGCGTCGTCGCCCGGGCGGACCGGGGCGCGAACGTCGACATGGGGCGGGGTTTGGATGGGCATGAGGTTGAGCTCGGAGCACTGCGTCGTAACAAGATTACAATGCGAATAATGGCGCGGTCGGTCAACGATGGTCCTTCAATCTGCTAGAAAGCCCGGTCGTGAATTGTCAATGACAGCTTGTCAGGCTGTCACTATTGTCAGTGACATGGACCTCAATTCCTCGAAGAACTCTCGGTTCGGCGCGAAGGTCCGCGCGGTCCGGCGGCGCGCGGGGCTCAGTCAGGTCGACCTCGCGGCCAAGCTCGAGGTCTCCGCCTCCTATCTGAACCTGATCGAAAACAACAAGCGGCCGCTGCCCGCGCCCCTCCTCGTGAAGCTCGCGCAGCTGCTCGAGCTCGACCTCGCCTCGTTCGCCGCGGACGAGGACGCGCGGCTCGTGAGCGATCTGCTCGAGGCGTTCTCCGACCCGCTCTTCGAGGAGCAGGGCCTCACGTCGACCGATCTTCGCGAGATGGCGACGGCGAGCCCGGGCGCGGGGCGCGCGGTGCTCTCGCTCTACAAGGCGTACCAGGCGTCACGCGCGGCGGCCGACCAGCTCTCGTCGCGCCTCAGCGACGGCGAGGATTTCGTCGACCGGTCGCACGTGCCGAGCGAGGAGGTGAGCGATCTCATCCAGCGCCACATGAACCACTTCCCCGAGCTCGAAGACAGCGCGGCCGAGCTCATCGCGCGCGCAAAGCTGACGACCGACGATCTTTACCCTGGCCTCATCCGCCACCTCGAGCGCTCGCACGGCGTGAAAGTGCAGATCGCCGCGTGGGGCGACGAGAAGGGGACGCTGCGGCGCTACGATCCCGAGCGCAAGCTGCTCACGTTGAGCGAGCTCCTCCCGACGCGCAGCCGCACGTTCCAGCTCGCCTACCAGCTCGGGCTCCTCACGCTCGAGCCGCGCCTCGCGAAGCTGGAGAGCGATCCGTACCTGACCACTCCGGAGTCGCGGTCACTCGCGCGCGTCGCGCTCGCGAACTACTTCGCGGCCGCGGTGATCATGCCGTACGCGAGCTTCCTCAAGGCGGCGGAGGGCGAGCGGTACGATCTCGACGTGCTCGGGCGGCGCTTCCGCGTCGGCTTCGAGCAGGTCGCCCAGCGCCTGACGTCGATGCGTCGTCCCGGCGCGGAGGGGGTCCCCTTCCACATGATTCGCATCGACGTCGCCGGCAACATCTCCAAGCGCTACAGCGCGTCGGGCATCCGCTTCGCGCGCTTTAGCGGCGCATGCCCGCGGTGGAACATCTTCGCCGCGTTCCTGACGCCGGGGATGGTGCGCATCCAGGTGTCGCGCATGCCCGACGGCGCGACGTTCTTCTGCCTCGCGCGCACCGTGCAGAAGGACTCGGGCGGCTACCACCAGCAGCAGCCGGTGATGGCGATCGGCCTGGGCTGCCGCATCGAGCACGCCAAGGCGCTCGTCTACTCCGATGGGATCGATCTCGACAGCGCGGACACGTGCGTCCCGGTCGGCGTGACGTGCCGGCTCTGCGAGCGCACCGACTGCGAGCAGCGCGCGCTGCCGTCGCTCAAGCACGCGCTCAACGTCGACGAGAACGTGCGTGGCGTGTCGCTGTACGCCACCGTTCGTCGCCGCTAGCGTAGTTCGCCGTCAGAACTCGACGTGCGCGAGCTCGGTGTCATTTGCGGCGCGCGTGGCGACGGCGTGGGCGGCGCGGAGCATCCTCACGAGATCCTCGCCGTCCCAGTAGCTCATCTCCTCGCTCACGATGCGAAAGATGCAGCGCTGAATCTCCCCGACGAGCGTCGTCGTGCCCGCTTCGAAGAGGGCGCCGCGGTTGCCGTCGAAGAGCCACAGCTGGTAGCGCGGCGCCTCGTCATCGGGCCCCACGACGTCCCAGCGCTCGATCGGCTCTTCGTCGACGCCCTCGAGCGTGCCCACGAAGAGCTCGGCGACCTTGGCCGTCTTGAGCCTCTCGCTCGTGAGCGCGGGCTCGGCGGCGAAGAGGCTCGCGAGGAGCTGGGGATGGTCCTCCTCGGCGTCGAAGGGCACGAGCTCGTCCCAGACGTCTTCCTGCTCCCACGGCTTCAGGGCTTCGACGCGGTGGACGGCCACGAGCTTGAGCTTCTCGATCTCCACGCGACGAGGATATCGATCCCTCGAGGTGCTCGTCTGGATTTCCCGCATCGCGCCGCGACCGATGGACACTCGCCCGCCCGCGAGCCCGCGGCGCCGTTGCCCATGATGCGCACGGGGCCCCAATCGAACTGCCCAACTTGGGAAAAAGAGCGCCTTCGTTGGGAGCGCTCCCTATGAAATCGGCCCCGCTCTCGCGAAAGAAGCCGCGGCATGCCGCGTGCAAAATGGAAGCGCATGAAGACCACGAAGACCCTCCGCCTCGTCCTTCTCGCTCTCTCTCTCGGCGCCATCGTCACCGGATGCGCGGCGAGCACGGAGCCGCCTCCGCCTACCGGCACCAAGGCCGCGAACCCGGTCGCAGAGGCCCTCCTCAAGAAGGTCGGGACCGGGAATGTGAAACCGAAGGACGGCGACCTCGTGTTCATCCCCGCGTGGTCTCCCGACGGATCGGGCGCCACGTGGAGCTGCGCCGCCAACGGCCCGTGCTTCTGCCGTGGGGACTTCAACTGCAATGGGATGTACAGCAGCGGCGTGTGCTCGAGCGTTGGTCAGTGCGCCTACGATCCCAGGACGAACGATTACAACTGCGTTTGCTGAGTCGAACCGTGCGCCGCTCCGCCGGGAGCCGGACGCGGTACGTCGAGCGCGTCGGCGACGAGGTCGTAGACGCGCGCGCGCACGGCGTGCTCGTGCGCCCCGACGCTCAGCATGACTTCGTCCACGCCGGCGGCGCGGGCGAGCGCCCGGAGCGCCTGGGCGACGCTCGGCGGATCGCCCACGATGCCTCGCCCGCGGACGGCGCGCCTCAGCGCCTCTTCTTCGTCGTCGTAGCGATGCGCGCGTGCCTCCGCGACCGACGGGAACGGCAGGTCGCGCTGCCCTTGGCGGAGGCGCACCCACGCGAGCTCGCCGCAGGCGGCGAGCGCGTGGGCCTCCTCGTTCGTCGGCGCGCAGAGGACGGCGACGGCGAGGAGCGCTTCGGGCTCCGCGCGATGCGCGGACGGGCGGAAGTCTGCCTTGTACCGCGCGACGGTGGCGGCGGCCTCGTCAGGGTTCATGAGGTGCGAGAACGCCAGCGGGAGGCCGCGCTCTGCCGCGATCGCCGCGCCGCCGTCGCCCGAGCCGAGGAGCCACACGTCCGGTCGTGGCACGCCCATTGGGATCGCGACGATGGGGCCGCCCCGTCCGGGGCGCGGACCGCTGCGCTCGTCGAGGTAGCCGCAGAGCTCGTCAAGTTGCGCGGGGAAGTCCTCGGCGCCCCCGGCGCGCGCGCCGCGAAGTGCGCGGGCGGTGGGCGGGTCGGTGCCGGCGGCGCGCCCGAGCCCGAGATCGATGCGCCCCGGAAAGAGCGCGTGCAGCACCCGGAACGACTCGGCGACCCGCAGCGGCGCGTGGTTCGTCAGCATGACGCCGCCCGCGCCGACGCGGATGCGCGACGTCTCGCGCGCGAGGAGGCCGATCAAGATCTCGGGCGAGGCGCTGGCGAGCGCGCCGGCGTTGTGGTGCTCGGCGACCCAGTAGCGGTGCAGGCCGCGCGCGTCGGCGCGCCGGGCGAGGTCGAGCGTGCACGCGAGCGCGTCTCCGGCCGTCTGGCCCGACGCGATCGGCGCCAGATCGAGGACCGAGAGGCGCATCAGGGGGTGACTCGGTGGCCCACGGCGACGGCATAGCATCCAAGCCGCCGCCGCGCCTCACCGCCCGGCGGGCCCGTTCGTGGTAAAAGCTGCCCATGCCCGACGACAACGTGGCCCAGACGCTCAAGGCGCGCGCGGCCGAGGCGATGAAGGCGAAGGACGCTGCGGCGACGTCGATCCTGCGGCTCGCGCTCGGCGAGATCCAGACCGCCGAGGCGCGCGCGAACAAACCCGTCTCGAACGACGAAGCGGTCGCGATCGTCCGCAAGATCGTCAAGTCGAACGTGGAGACGCTCGCGCACGCGCTTCCCGACGCGCGCGCCGCGCTCGAACGCGAGAACGCGATCCTCCTCTCGGTGCTGCCGGCGACGCTCACGCCGGCGCAGATCGCCGAGCTGCTCGCGCCCGTCGCGGACGCCGTGCGCGCGGCCAAGAGCGACGGGCAGGCGACCGGGGTCGCGATGAAGCACCTCAAGGCCGGCGGCGCGCGCGTGGAGGGGACCGACGTGACCGCCGCCGTGAAGCTCCTTCGCGCGCCCTGACGCTCCGCCGCACGACGACTCGCGCGAGGGGCATTTCAAGATGGCCGACG
>JAYVXL010000120.1:0-2500 GCA_043785185.1 Myxococcales bacterium | reverse complement strand
TCGAGCTCCTCGTGCGCGACTTCGCCGCGTCGATCGGCGCGCTCATGCTCGCCACGCGCGTCGGCGCGGGCATCGCGGCAGAGATCGGCTCGATGGTCGTCACCGAGCAGGTCGACGCCCTCCGCATGTGCTCGGCCGACCCCATCGATTTTTTGATCGTGCCGCGCTTCCTCGCGAGCTTGATCATGACGACCATGCTCATCGTCCTCGCCGGCACCGTCGCGTTCTGCGCGGGCGCGGCGACGGCGTACGTCGCGTTCGACGTCTCGCCGCAGACGTTCTTCAACGCGCGCCTCGTCGACGCCGGCGATCTCACGACCGGCCTCACCAAGTGCGTGGCGTACGGCGCCGCGATCCCGATCGTCAGCGGTTACTGCGGCCTGTCGACGTTCGGCGGCTCGGAGGGCGTCGGCTGGGCGACCACGCGCGCCGTCGTGAACTCGTCGCTCGCGATCATCATCCTGAACTTCTTCATCTCGGGCGCCGCGTTCCTGGTGTTTCCGAACTGACGCGCATGATCCAGTTCCGCCACATCAAGAAGTCGTTCGGCCCCAAGACCGTCCTCTCCGACGTGAGCTTCGACGTGAAGCCGGGCGAGGTCTTCTTCATCATCGGCGCGTCGGGCGTCGGCAAGAGCGTGCTCATCAAGCACCTCGTCGGCCTCCTCTACCCCGACGACGGCGAGATCTGGCTCGACGGCGAGGAGATCAGCCGGTTCGACGAGAAGCAGATGGACCCCGTCCGCAAGAAGTGCGCGATGGTCTTCCAGCACTCGACGCTCTTCGACTCGATGACGTGCGCCGAGAACGTCGCCCTCCCGCTGCGCAAGCACAAGGGGCTCCGCCAGAAGGAGGCGCTCGACGAGGCGCGCCGCCGGCTCGAGATCGTGCACATGCAGGAGTTCGGCGACCACTACCCGCCGGCGCTCGGCGACGGGATGCGCAAGCGCGTCGCGATCGCGCGCGCGCTCACCCTCGACCCGAAGTACGTGCTCTTCGACGAGCCGACGACGTCCCTCGACCCCGTGAGCGCGCGCCGCGTGGACAAGCTCATTCGCGAGCTGTCGACGCGTCTCGGCGTCACGTCGATCGTCGTGAGCCACGATCTCGTGAGCATCTTCACGATCGCCGACCGGATCGTCATGCTCTACAAAGGCCTCGTGAAGATGCTCGGCACCCCCGCCGACTTCCAGGCGTGCGAGGACGGCGTCGTGCAGCAATTCATCCACGGCCGCGCCCAAGGGCCGATGGAGGCGTGAGGGCCGCTATTTTTCAGCGTCCCCGGCGCCGGCACCTGCCGTAAGCTACCCGCAGATGGCCCAAGAAAAGTCGATCGAGGTCAAAGTCGGCGTCCTCATCCTCGTCTCGCTCGGGATCCTGGCCGGCTTCATCCTGATCATGGGCGGTCTGAATTTCGAGAAGACGTACGCGATCTTCGTCGACTTCGACAACCCGGGTGGTCTGCAGACCGGCGCGCCCGTGCGCATCGCCGGCGTGAAGGTCGGCAAGGTCTCCGAGCTGCGCTTCATGAACGGCGCCATCGATCCGAAGACCAACCGCCGCACGCTGGTGCGCGCGAAGCTATCCATCGAGGAGCGGGTCCACGAGTCCGTCCACGAGGACGCGGACTTCTACGTCACGACGCAAGGCGTGCTCGGCGAGCAGTTTCTCGCGATCGAGCCGGGCAGCGGGCAGAAGCCCGTCCTCAAGGCCGACAGCATCGTGAAGGGGATCGACCCGCCGCGCCTCGATCTCTTCCTCGCGAAGGCGTTCGAGCTGCTCGACACGACCGTCACCGGCATCAAGAACAACCGCGAGCTGATCAGCGACATCGCGACGAACACCGCGGGCGTCCTCAAGGGGCTGAACGGCGTCATCAGCGACAACCGCGAGCGCATCAACCGGACGATGGCGAACCTCGAAGCGCTCAGCGCCGAGGCGAACACGCTCACGCACGACGCGCGGACGAGGTACGTCGACAACCCGAAGATCGCGCACACGATCGACAACATCGATCGCCTCTCGACCGACCTGCAGAAGGACAGCGGGCCGATGCTCAAAGACGCGCGCGAGGCGCTCGCGAACTTGAACCGCGTCTCGGCGGCCGTCGGCGGCGAGGGCGAACAGGCGAAGCTGAAGAAGGCGCTCGAGGACGTCGCGCAGCTCGCCGCGCGCGCGAACGCGACGGCGGCGGACGCGCAGGCGATCGTCGCGCACATCAAGAAGGGCGACGGCACCGTCGGCTCGCTCTTGATGGACGAGCAGGTCTACGACGATTTGCAGGAGATGGTGCGCGATCTCAAGCACAACCCCTGGAAGTTCTTCTGGCGGGAGTAGGCGGGCCCTCGCCGGGGCGCCGGGCTTCGCGCGCGCGTCACTCGCCGGCGGCGTCGGCCCCGCCCGCGTCGCCGCCGCTGTCCTGAGGGGCCGCCGCGTCCCTCGCGCCGCCTTCGGGCCCGGCCTCGCGGCGGCCGGCGTCGGCCCGCGGCGGCGCCGCCGCG
>JAYVXL010000119.1:0-8301 GCA_043785185.1 Myxococcales bacterium | reverse complement strand
CCGCGTCGCGCGCCGGCCGGAGCGGCGCCGGCCCCGCCGGCCGCCCCGCCGACCGACACCGGAGTGAGCGACGTCCACCGCAACGGGCTGCTGGATCGCAAATGAACGCGCGCCCCTTCGTCCGCCGCTTGGCCGCTGCCGGCGTCGGCGCGGCCCTCGCGGTCTGCGCTTCCGCGCGGGCGCGCGCCGCCGAGCCGCGCGAGCAGCAACTCGCCCAGGCGCTCTTCGACGACGCGCGCCATCTCATGGAAGCGAAGCGCTACCCCGAGGCGTGCCCCAAGCTCGCGGAGAGCCAGCGCCTCGATCCCGGCGGCGGCACGCTCCTCAACCTCGCCGTCTGCCACGAGAAGGAGGGCAAGTACGCCTCCGCGCAGGCGGAGCTGCAGGACGCGCTCCGCCAAGCGACGAAGGACGGGCGCAAGGATCGTCAGGACCTCGCGAGAGAACGCCTCGCGGTCGTCGACGCGAAGGTCCCGCGCGTCAGCGTCGTCGTGGACGCGGAGGCCGACGTCGAGGGCCTCGAGGTGAGGCTCGACGGGCTCGGCTTGCGTCGCGCGGCGTGGGGCGTCGCCCTGCCGGTCGATCCTGGGCTACACCGCGTGGAAGCGGGCGCGCCGGGGGCGGCGACGTGGCGGAGCGACGTGCCCGTCGACGCGGCGGATCGGAAAATCGTGCGTGTGCCTCGGCTCGCCGCCGGCGTGGCGCCGGTGCCGGCGGTCGTCCCGCAGGCGCCGCCGCCGCCGCCGCCGCCGCCGAGCGAACCGCTCAAAGAGGCGCCGCCGTCCGACAAGCCGCGCGCGAACCCGCTGTTCTTCGGCGCGGTGGGCGTCGCCGTGGTGGGCGGCGTCTTCGCGACCATCACCGGCGTGCTCGCGCTCAGCGCCAACTCCACCGCGAAGGACGGCTGCGACTTCGCGCGCCACGTCTGCATGGACCAGGCGTCGATCGACGCTGCCGGCCGCGCGCGCACGATGGCGTGGATCTCGACGGGCGCGCTCGCGGTGGGCGTCGTCGGCGCGATCGGCATCCTCGTCCTCCCGGCGACGCGCGCGGGCGCGCGGGTCGGCTTTGCGCCGTCTCCCGGCGGCGGCGCGCTGCAGCTCGCCTTCTGAGGAGTCTAGACCTTCTGAGGAGTCTAGACCTTCTGAGGAATCTAGACCTTCTGAGGAATCTAGAGAGGCGTCCCGATCGGTGAGACGTGCCGGCGGCTCCGCAGCGTGCCCGACGCGAAGGCCTTCAGCACCGGCGCCATGTTCTCCGGCGTGTTCTCGTCCCACTCGTCGCCGCTGATCGCATCGGTCGGGCGCGCGCCCGAGTCGAGCTTGTAGAACCACGGGACGCTGCCCTCGTACATCTTTTCGAACGACAGCTCGGCGCGGAACTCGTCGATGTCGACGCGAACGAGCTGAACGTTGGCGAGCGCCGCCTGCATGCGCGTGTCGGGGAGGGCGTCCTCGATCTCCGCGCAGACGTTCGCGCCGCTCGCCGTCGTCTGCACGAGGAGCGTGCGCTTGCTCGCCCGGGCGCGCGCGAGCTCGCTGGCGAGCTGGTCGCGCAGCGGGCCGTCGTCGGCCGAGAGGTTCACGACCTCCACCGCGCCGACCGTCGCGCGGTGCGGCGCGGTGGCGGCGCCGTGCGCGGCCGTCGAAGCGCCACGCGGCGCGCCGAACGAGACGGAACCGCCGCCGCTCGGCGAGAAGACGGTGCTGATCACCAGCGCTCCGATGACGACGATGCTCACCGCAGTGCCCAGAAAGCCTGTCACGATGCCGCCCGTCGCCAGCCCCGTCCCCGTCGACATGCCGCCTGACGCGTCGATGTGCTTCTTCGCGCTGTAGCCGAAGAGGATGGCGGGGATGCCGAGGAAGAGCCCGCCGCACGTGAGGCTCAGGACGCCGAGCGCGAGAGAGAGCGCCGCGCGGTGGTCGGTCACCTGCGGGATCATGGGCTCGCCGAAGCCGTACATGCCCTCGTGCGGGCGATATCCCGGGCGCGCCGGCGGCGGCGCGGGCGGCGGGCCGTAGCCGAACGGGTTATTGGGACCCGGCGTCATTCTCCTTAGGATAGCGCGCCTGCGCGCGTTGCCCAGTCCTCTACGCGCCGCTACGCGGGGCCGGCCACGCGCGAGAGGTGGCCGATGTCGACCCCGGACTTCTCGATGAATTCGCGCGCTTCGTCGTTTCCACCACGGACGAGCTCGTCCGGCGTCCCGCGCGCGACGACCTGCCCCCGGATGAGCAGCACCGCCTGGTGGGCGATGCGAAAGCAGCTCGCGATGTCGTGCGAAATGACGACCGACGTGACGTGAAAGCGCTCGCGCATCTCTTCGATCAAGTCGTCGACGAGGCGGCTCGTGAGCGGGTCGAGGCCGCTGGTGGGCTCGTCGTAGACGAGGATGGGCGGCTCCAGCATGAGCGCGCGCGCGAGGCCGACGCGCTTGCGCATGCCGCCGGACAGCTCGCTCGGGAACTTCTTCTCGACGCCGGGGTCGAGCCCGAGGATGCGCAGCTTCTCGAGCACGCGATCGCGAATCTCGCTCTTCGAGAGCTTCGTGTGCTCGACGAGCGGGAAGGCGACGTTCTCCAGCACGGTGCTCGAGTCGAGGAGCGCCGCGTACTGGTAGACCATCCCGAATTTTCTGCGCACGCGGTTCAGCTCGCGCTCGGGGAGGCCGACGATGTCCTCGCCGTCGATCAAGATCTGTCCGCTCGTCGGCTGCTCGAGCGAGACGATGTGGCGGAGAAGCGTCGTCTTGCCGGCACCGGAACCGCCGATGATCACCGTCGTCTCGTTGCGGCGCGCGACGAGATCGATGCCCTTCAGCACCTCCTGATCGCCAAAGCTCTTTTTGACGTCCTTGAGGACGACGATATCGTCGAGCACTGCGCGCGCCTCCGCTCTCACGTCTACTACGACGGCCGCGTCGCCGCGCAGCATTTCCTGGTGTATACCCGTCCCATGACCCCCGAGCATTTCGACGCGATTCTCAAGAACGCCCAGGCCAAAGCCGACGGCGAGAAGAACGGCTTCGCGACCTTCCCCGAGGGCACGACGCTGACCTTGTACGTCGCGCACGCCGGGGCGAGCCTCGCGGTGCCGAAGGTCGAGGCCGTCCGGACCGACGGCGACCTCGTGCACGCCAAGACGCAGAAGCGCGAGACGTTCACGATCGCGCGCATCGACGTGTTCGCGGTCTCGATGGAAGGTGGGGGCGGGACGCCAGCGCGCCGCGCAGGGTTCGGCTGAGTGCTGGCCGCCGCGCTCGAGCTTCTCGCGCGCGGCGCAGGTGTGCTGCCGCTCCCGTGGGTTCGTTCGCTCGGGCGCGGCCTCGGTCTCTTGGCGTGGGCGCTCGGAATCCGGCGCGCGCACGTCGTCGCGTCGATGGCGCGCGCGGGGGTGGCCGCGCCGCACCGCACCGCGCGGGCGATGTACCGCGCGCTCGGGATCTCGGTCTTCGAGCTCCTCTGGACGCGCGGGCGCGCGGGCCCCGTGGCGCCGCTCGTTCGCCTGACGGGCGAGGCGCGTGACGCGCTCGCCGGCGCGCGCGCGAAGGGACGCGGCGTCGTCCTGGCGGCGTCGCACACGGGCAACTGGGAAATCGCCGCGGCGCGCCTCGCCGAGGAGATGCCGCTCGTCGCCGTGACCAAAGAGCTCCGCGTCCGCGGCTTCGACGGCTTCGCGACGCGCGCGCGGGCGCGGCGCGGCGTGCGCACGGTCTACGCCGGCGAGGTGGTCGCGCGCGCCGGCGCGGTGCTCGGCGGGAACGAAGCGCTCGCGCTCGTCATCGATCAGGTGCCGATGTTCCGCCGGCACGGCGTCGTGTGCGAGTTTCTCGGCGCGCCGGCCTGGGTGGACCGCGCGCCGGCGGCGCTCGCGGCCCGGGCGGGGGCGCCGCTCGTCGTGACCGCGGCGCGCCGCGAGCCGGACGGCACGCACAGCCTGCACGTCCTCGCCGTCCACGAGCCGCCGGCGGGGGCCGACCGCGCGTGGTCCTCGTGGGCCACCGCCGAGGCGACGCGCGCGCTCGACCGCTTCGTACGGGAAAATCCGAGCGAATGGCTCTGGCTCCACCGCCGCTGGAGGGCGCCGGCGAGCTGAGGTAAGACGTCCGCCATGCAATCCGATCCGCTCGTCCTGGCCGGCAAGAGCTTCGGCAGCCGCCTCATCGTCGGCACCGGGAAGTACACGTCCACCGAGGAGACCGAGCGCGCGATCGACGCCTCGGGCGCGGAGATCGTCACCGTCGCGCTCCGGCGCGTGGACCTCTCGGACCGCTCGAGCGGTTCGCTGATGTCGCTCTTGCAGCGCAAGAAGTGGACGCTGCTCCCGAACACCGCCGGCTGCTTCACCGCCGACGACGCCGTCCGCACGCTGCGCCTCGCGCGCGAGCTCGGCATCGGGGAGCTCGTGAAGCTCGAGGTGATCGGTGACCCGAAGACGCTCTACCCGGACAACGAGCAGACGCTCGAGGCCGCGAAGGTGCTCGTCAAGGAGGGGTTCGTCGTCTTGCCGTACTGCATCGACGATCCGATCGTGTGCCGCAAGCTCGAGGACCTCGGCTGCGCCGCCGTCATGCCGCTCGCGGCGCCGATCGGCAGCGGGCTCGGGATTCGCAACCCGCACAACTTGTCGATCATCCTCGAGCACGCGAAGGTGCCGGTCATCGTCGACGCGGGCGTCGGTACCGCGAGCGACGCGGCGGTGGCGATGGAGCTCGGGTGCCACGGCGTCCTGATGAATACGGCCATCGCGCACGCGAAAGATCCCGTGCTCATGGCGGCGGCCATGAAGGAGGGTGTCCGCGCCGGGCGCATGGCATTTTTGGCCGGGCGGATGCCGAAGACACGCTACGCCAACGCGTCGAGCCCCGCCGCGGGTCTCATCGAATGAAGGGGATCGCCGCATCCGTCCTCGCGGGCGCGCTGGCGTTCGCGCCGATGCAGTGCAAGCGCGATCCGGATCCGGCCAATCGGCTCGAGGATACGGCGGGCGACGCGCTGTGGGATCTCGCGGCGAAATTCGAAGGAGAGCACAACCTCGCGTCGGCGAGAGAGACGCTCGACTACCTCGTCAAGAGGTACCCGTCGAGCCGCCACGCGCCG
Organism: Myxococcales bacterium; assembly: GCA_043785185.1. Taxonomy (GTDB): domain Bacteria; phylum Myxococcota_A; class Polyangia; order Polyangiales; family Polyangiaceae; genus JANYHK01. Next base: position 3,199 of record JAYVXL010000119.1, on the reverse strand, counting down.
GCCGCGCGCGCGAAGCTCGGCGAGCCCGCGCAGGCGGCGCCGTCCTCGCCGGACGGCGGGTGAGCCGCGCCCTTCCGCGCGTCGTCGCGATCACCGATCCCGCGTATGCGCCGGAGGTCGTGCTCGCGCAGCTCGGCGCAGCGCTCGCCGCGGCGGCGCCGGGGTCGCTGGCCGTTCAGGTTCGAGATCGCACCGGGCCGCGCGCCCGCGTGGAGGCGCTCGCCCGCGCGCTCCGGGACCTGACGCGCGCCCACGGCGCAATGCTCCTCGTGAACCGCGACGTCGCGCTCGCTGTCGCGATCGGCGCCGACGGCGTGCACTTCGGCGCCGACCCTTTAGACCGCGCGGCGCGCGTCGCGCTCGTCCCCGGCGCGTGGCTCACCGTCGCGGCGCATACGGACGAGGACGTCCGCGCCGCCCTCGCGGCGGGCGCGGACGCCGCGCTCGTCAGCCCCATCTTCGCGTCGCCAGGGAAGGGGAGCCCGCGCGGAGTCGCGGCCCTCGCGCGCGCGCGCGCGCTCGCGCCCCAGCTGCCGCTCTACGCGCTCGGCGGCGTCGAACCGGCCAACGCCACGTCGTGCGTGGCCGCCGGTGCCACCGGCGTCGCGGTGATTCGTGCCCTCTTCGGCGCCCCCGCTCCGGCGTCCGTCGCGCGCGCCCTCACCGCGAAACCCTGAGCCGGCCGGCGAAGCGTCGCCGGATTCAGGACGCGCTGAGCTTCGCCAGCGCGCGCGCGACGTCCTCGACGGTCGCGAACGTCGTCAGCTGCTCGTTCGGGATCATCACGTTGAAGTGATCCTCGATGTCCGCGACGACCTCCATCACGCCGAGGCTGTCGAGCCCCAGATCGTTCTGGATGTGATCGTTCGGCCGCACCGGCTTCTCGGCGTCGACGTGCTTCTTCAAGATGTCGGTCGTGACCTTCAGCGTCTCTTCGTAGGTCGCCATCGTCGCCCCCCTCAATCTTCCATCGGCCCGAGCTCTTCGCCCGACAGGACGAAGAAGGCCTCACCGTACGTCTTCAGGAGCTCGAGCGCCTGGTCCATGTCCTCTTGCGTGTGGCCGCGCGTCACGTTCACACGCAGGCGCTCCTCGCCGATCTTCACGCCGGGATAGGTGATGGGCACCATCATCACGCCGCACTCGAGGAGCGCGATGTGCATGAAGAGCGTCTTGCGCTCGTCGCGGCAGTAGACGGGCATGATGTGCGTCGTGCTCGCGCCGAGCTCGAAGCCCGCCTCGACGAGCTTGCCGCGCATGTAGTCCCGCTTCTGGTGCAGCTCGCGCACCATCGACGGCCCGTCTCTCTCGAGCATGTCCAGGATCGTCGACACCGCCGCGACGATGGGCACCGGCAAGCTCGCGCTGAAGAGGAACGAGCGCGCCGAGTGCTGCACCATCTCGATGACCTCCTCGCTGGCGAGGAGCGCGCCGCCGATGCCGCCGAACGTCTTGCTGAACGCCGTCATCAGGATCGGCACGCGCCCGTGGAGGCCGAGCTCCTCGATGAGCCCCTTGCCATGCTCGCCGAGCGTTCCGGAGCCGTGCGCGTCGTCGACGGCGAGCACCGCGTCGTACCGGTCGCAGATTTCGACGAACTCCTTGAGGTTCGCCTTGTCGCCGTCGAGCGAGTAGACGCCCTCGACGAGGACCATCGCGTTCTTCCGCTCCCGCGTCTTCAAGATGCGCTCGAGGCTCTTGGCCGAGTTGTGGTTGAAGAACCGAACCTCCGGCGCGCGCCCGGGCACGCCGGCGGCCATGAACGTGCCGTCGAGGATGCAGGCGTGGCTGTAGCTGTCGAGCACGAGCGTCGTCTCTTTGTCCGCCGACGCGACGATGAGGCCGAGCATGGCTTGGTAGCCGGTCGTGAACGTGAGGCACTTCGGGAAGCCGAAGAACTTCGCGAGGCGCTTCTCGAGGTCGACGTGCTCCGTCGTCGTCGCTTGGACGCGCGAGCTCGAGAGACCGCACGCGTACTTCTCGAGCGCCTTGTGCGCGGCCTCCTTCACCTTCGGGTGATTGGTCAGGCCGAGGTAGTCGTTCGAGCTGAAGTTCGTGATCGGCTTGCCGCCGATCGTCGTGTGCAGGCCGCCCGTCTCGAACTCGCGGAAGTACGGGTAAACTTGCTTTTGCCGGGCCTCGCGGATGCGGGCGAGCTCGGTATGGGCCTTTTCGTCGATCCAGCTCACGGGGTGTCTCCTCGCCTCAAAATGACCGCGGACGCGTTGCCGTAGAAGCCCATCGACGTGACGAGCACCGTGCGGACCGCGCGCGGCGGCGCGCCGCGAACGAGCTTGCTCGGCGGCGCGCCGCCGAGCCACGCGAGCGCGGCGGCCATGCCCATGGCCCCGCCGGCGCCGAGCGTCTCGCCGAGGATCGCCTTGGGCGCCGCGATGGGCGCGCTCGGGCCGATGCGCGCGTCGATCGCCTGCGTCTCGCAGCGATCGAACGCGGCGAGGCCGCTGAGCCCGCTGGCCACGACGTCCACGTCCTCCGGGCGGACGCCCGCGTCCGCCAGCGCCGACCCGATCGCGCGCTCCATCGCCTCGCTCGACGCGTGGATGAGGCTCTCGCCCTCCGGCGCCACGAACGACGTGCCGTATCCGACCATCTCGGCGCGCACCGTCGCGCCGCGCGCGCGCGCGCGCTCGAGCGGCTCGAGGACCATGAGCGCCGCCCCCTCGCCGAGGCAGCCGCCCTCCTCGCCCTGCGCGCCGATCTTGTGGAACGCGATGTAGAGCGCCTCGCTCAGGGCCTCGCCGCCGCCGATGAGCACCGCGTCGGCGCGCCCGGTGTCGAGGTACACATCGGCGCACGCCGCCGCGTCGAGGCCGCCGCAGTTGCCGTCGGAGACGCTGACGTTGAGGGCGCGCAGATCCTCCCAGATGCTCACGTACCCGCTCGCGCTGTTGGCGACGGTGTTCGGGAACTTCGCCGGGTTGATGTACCGCGCGTCCTCGAGCTGCGCGACCCTGTCGAGCTCGGTGATCGCCTCGAGGCTTCCGTACGCGTTCGAGCAGCAGATGCCGACGCGCTCGGGCGACGACGAGACGTAGACGTTGTCCTTCTTGAACCCGCCGTCGTGCATCGCGAGACGCGCGGCGACGACGAGGAGCTTGGTCAGCCGATCGAGCGAGCGCAGGCCCTTGTCGCCGAGGTACTTCGTCGGGTCGAAGCCGATCACCTCGGCGAGGCGCGC
>JAYVXL010000118.1:0-8306 GCA_043785185.1 Myxococcales bacterium | reverse complement strand
GCGCGTGCGTGTCTGCGGCTCCGCTTAGGCGACTTCGCCGAGCGCTTCGCCGAGCACCCCCACGAGGTGGTCGATCTCGGATTTCTCGATGATGAATGGCGGCGCGAGCTGCACGGTGTCGCCGCCGTAGCGGACGTAGACCCCCTTCTCGAGGCACTTCATCGCGATCTCGTACGGGCGCTTCGCCGGCTCGCCTGGAGCGGCGTCGATCGTCAAACCGGCCGCCAGGCCGTAGTTGCGAATGTCGGTGACGTGGCGCCGACCCTTGAGGCCGTGCACGGCGGCCTCGAAGTAGGGCGCGAGCTCACGCACGCGGTCGATGGCCTTCTCCTTCACGAGAAGATCGAGCGCGGCGACGCCGGCGGCGCACGCGACGGGATGGGCCGAGTACGTGTAGCCGTGCGGGAACTCGAGCATGTACTCGGGCCCGCCGGCCGCCATGAACGTGTCGTAAATTTCCTTCGATGCGACGACCGCGCCGAGCGGCTGCGCGCCGTTCGTGATCTGCTTGGCGAGGTTCATGATGTCGGGGGTGACACCAAACGCCTCCGCGCCCGTGTACGCGCCGGCGCGGCCGAAGCCAGTGATGACCTCGTCGAAGATGAGCAAGATGCCGTTCGCCGTGCAGATCTCGCGAAGGCGCTGGAGGTAGCCGACCGGCGGGATCACGACGCCCGCCGAGCCCGCGAACGGCTCGACGATGACCGCCGCGATGTTGGACGCGTCATGCAGCGCGATGAGCCCGAGCAGCTGGTCGGCGAGCTCGGCGCCGTGCGTGGGCATGCCGCGCGTGAACGCGTCGGCCTTGTCGCGCAGCGCGAGCTGCGTGTGCGGCAGGTGATCGGCCTCGAGCGCCTGCCCGAAGGCTTTGCGGTTGGCGACGATGCCGCCGACCGAGATGCCGCCGAAGTTGACGCCGTGGTAGCCCTTCTCGCGGCCGATGAGGCGTGTCTTGGTGCCCATGCCCTTCGCGCGCCAGTACGCGCGCGCCATCTTCAGTGACGTGTCCGCCGACTCGGAGCCCGAGCCGGTGAAGAACACGTAGTCGAGCCCCTTCGGCGTGAGCTCCTTGATCTTGTTGGCGAGCGCGAACGACTGCGGGTGGCCGAACTGGAACGCCGGCGCGTAGTCCAGCTCCGCGGCCTGACGCGCGATCGCGTCGACGATCTCGCGCCGCCGGTGGCCGAGCCCGCAGCACCAGAGGCCCGAGAGGCCGTCGAGGATGCGCTTGCCGTTCGCGTCCGTGTAGTACGCGCCCTCGGCGGAGACGATCATGCGCGGGTGCGCCTTGAATTGGCGATTGCCGGTGTACGGCATCCAGTGCGCGTCGAGCCAAGCGGCGTCGGTGCGCGTGCGTCGCGGATCACTGTCGTTCATGCCGTCTCCGTTCGTCGTCGATCGAGGGTAGCAAGCAATCAGCCGCCGCGCGCGAGGGCCTGCGCGATGCCCCAGCGAACGCCGCGGTCGCTGATCCGCACGGCGCGCGCGCCCCAGTGATCGAGCAGCGCGAGGGCGACCTCGCCACCGGCGACGATCACGTCCGCGCGCTTCGGCTCGAGGCCCGTGACCTTGCGCCGCTCGGCGACCGGCAACGCCGCGAGCGTCGCGACCACGCGCCGCAGGTCGGCGGTGGCGAGCTCGAGGCCGTGCACGCGCGCGCCGTCGTACGTCCCGAGCGCCAGGAACACCGCCGCGAGCGTCGTCATCGTGCCCGCGACGCCGACCGGCACGCCGGCGAACGGAGGCACGCCTGAGAACGCGGCCTTCGCGTCCTCCCTCACGCGCGCGAGCTCGCCCTCCGTCGGCGGATCGCTCCGCACGTGCCGCTCGGTGAGGCGCACGCTGCCGACGTCGAAGCTCCGCGCCCAACGAACGTCGCTCGGGACCGCGCCGAGGATGACCTCGGTGCTGCCGCCGCCGATGTCGAAGACGCCGACCTCGCCGGTGCGCGCACCGGCGAACCCGAGCCCGCTCGTGGCGCCGGCGAACGAGACGCGCGCCTCTTCGTCGCCGGAGATGACGCGCGCGTCGACGCCCAGCACCCTCTTCACGTGCGCGCGCACGATCTCTCCGCCCGCTGCGTCCCGCATCGCGCTCGTGCCCACGACATCGATCCGCGTGACCCCGAGGCGCTTCACGTGCGCGGCGTAGGCGTCCAGGCACGCGGTCGTGCGGGCGATCGCGTCGGGGTCGAGCGCGCGCGTCTTGTCGACGCCCTGCCCCAGGCGCGTGATCGTCGCGAAATCCTCGACCGCCGTGAGCACGCCGCGCGCGTCCGGTTCGGCGACGAGGAGCAGGACCGTGTTGGTGCCGATGTCGATCGCCCCGACGCGCATGACGCCACTTCACCACGAACGGGTACAAAAACAAGCGGGGCGAGCCCTCGAAAGGACTCGCCCCGCCGCGAAACGAAACCGCCGTGCGCGACCGCGCCGGCGGGGCCGTCACTTGATGGTGTTCAGGTTCAGCATCTCCTCCACGTTCGGCTGGACGACCAGCTCGACGCGGCGGTTCTTCTGCTGCTGGCTGCTGTCCTGCGCTTCGACGGTGCCGATCTGCGGATCGGTCTCGCCGTAGCCGCTCGCGGCCCAGTGCTTCGGGTTGAGGCCGCCGCCTGCCGGGCCCGCCTTCGGATCCTTTGCGGGCGCGTTCGGTGTCACGAGGAACAGGAGGACGTTGCGCGAGCGCGCGAGCGACAAGCCCCAGTTGTCCTTGAACGGGCCGCCCGCGGGGTACTTCACGTTGTCCGTGTGCCCCGCGACCTGGAAGTTACGCTTCGCGAGATCGGCGTCGTTGCGAATGACCTCGGCGACCTGGCCGAGGACCTCGCGGCCTTGCGGCTTGAGCTCGTCTTTGCCCGAGTCGAAGAGGATGTCGCCCGGCAGCTGGATCACCATGCGGTTGTTGCGCACGACGACCTTGAGCCCGATCTGATTGAGCTTGTCGAGCTTGCTCCGCAGCTCGCGGAATCGCGCCTCGATCGCGGCGAGCTGGTCGGCGCGCTGCTTGTACTCGGAGAGCGCCTGCTGAAGCTTCGCCGCTTCGTCCTTCGACTGCCCGAGGGCGACGCCAGTGGCCTGGAGCTGCTCCTTCATCTTGTCGATCTCGCTCTGCGCGTCGTTGAAGCGCGACTGATCCTGCGCGATCTGATTCTTGGCGGCCTTCAGATCCGCGCCGAGCTTGTCGATCTCGCGCTGCTTGGCGGCCATTTCCTCGTCGGTGTGTCCGCAGCCCGTGAGCGCGAGCATCGCCGTCGCGAGGACTGCGAAAAGCCAGAAGTACGCCTTCGTGTATCTCACCTGGGAAACCTCCTCGGCGCACGCCGCGTTCATGCGGCGGTGGGCGCGAACAAAACGGAACGGGCGCGACGGTATCGCGCTCGCTGGGTCCCACGCAACGGCCGTTCGGGCCGCTCGCCGGGGAATGGGCCGGCATCGGCAGGGGGTCACCGCCGGTCCGCGTGGCCCCCGGGGCCGTGTCAAAAAAAGTGTTTGACATGTAACGTAGGTGACCATATAGGTACTGCAACACCTGACCACAGGAGGAAAAGCTATGGCTGCTAAGAAGGGTGCCAAGAAGGCCGCGAAGAAGACCAAGACCCCCAAGAAGTCGGCGGGTAAGACGGCGAAGAAGCCGGCGAAGCGCAAGGCTGCCAAGAAGGCTTCCAAGAAGCCAGCTACCAAGGCCGCCCCGAAGCCGGCCGCAAAGAAGAGCTCGGGACGATCGGCCGCGAAGCGCGGCGGCGGCGGTGGTCGGAAGTCTGCGACCGCCGCACCGAAGCCGGCACCCCCGGCGGGCGTCCCGTCGATGCTCGGCGGAGCCCCCACGTCCAGCCACGGGCTGGACGACGGTGAGGAATAGTCGAGCAACCCTTTATCCTTTTTCTCTTATCGCTTAGAGGCCGCGAACGTCGCGGCCTGGACTGAAGGGCGCCTTCCTCAACGGGAAGTGCGCCCTTCGGCCATTTCAGGTCCACATGGGGAATCGAACGGCGAGTCGTCGGGCGTGCGGGGTCGGCCTCGCCGGGTTGGTGGCGCTCGCGTGGGGGTGCCACGCGACAACGACCGAGTGCTTCTGCGACAGCGCGGCGGCCATCACCATTTTGGCGCCCGCGGGCGCGGTGACGGGCGTCAAGGTCAGCGGCGCGGCCTGCGCGTCGGTGTGGCCATCGTGCGAGGGGACGGCGTCCGATCGCTACCCGCCCGGCTGCGCGACGACGCTCCTCTTTCCTCGTCACGCCGGCACGTGCGACGTCGAGGTCGATCTGATCGACGGCGGCGCCGTGCGCCAGAGCGTCGAGCTCGTCGACCCCGGCACGTGCTGCGGCGGCGTTCGCGCCTCCGACCCGCGCACGGGCACGATCGTCATCGGCGCGGACGCCGGCGTCGACCGCGGCTGAGTGCATGACGCGGCGTGAGCGGGAGCGGGCCAAAGGCGGTCGCGCCCCCTCGACGTAAGCCGCGGTCACTCGCCGAGGTACAGGCGCAGCGACTCCGCGGCCGCGCGCCGATCGAACTCCGCGCCCGCGAGCTCGTCGCGCTTGCCGATGCTCTCGAAGAGCGCCGTGAGGAACACGAAGAACTGATCGCACTCGACCGTCGCCGCCGCGAGGCGCCCGGGATCGACGAGGTCTGCCTCCTCGAGGGAGCTCATCGCGCCCATGAACGCGCCGACGCGCGGGTAGTCCGCCGCGCGGAGGAGCGGATAGCCCATCGACCGGAAGTACGCGAGGAACTCGCGGACGAAATGCAGGCTCGACGCGCCGGACCATCGCACGTCGCTCGACGGCGTCGCGCGGGCCTTCGTCGAGAACGCGCGAACGATCTGCGCGAACATCCACACGTCGCGCCGGAGCCGCTCGGACAGCGTGCGGCGCGCGAGGTGATCGTCGAAGACGCCGTGCTCGTCGAGGCGCGTGCCGAGTGTCTTGCCGAGAAACAGAATGGCGTTCTGGATCGCCGGGCGCAGGTTGGTGACCGCGCGCTCGACGGCGGCGCGAACCGCGTCGCTCGTCGCGCTCGCGTCGTGCGTGAAGTCGTGCTCGAACGCGCGGCGCAGCTCCAGGCGAAGGTTGGCCGCGATGCCGCCGAGCGTCGCCTTGAGGCCGAGCAGGCGGTGGCCTTCGGCGAGGAGCGACTCGTACCGCGCGGCCATCTGCGCGGCGGGCGTGCGCAGGAGCTCGCGCTCGTAGCTGTCGGCGAGCAGTACGCCGGTGCGCTGGCGGAGGTAGCCCGTGAGCGCGCGCGCGTCGGAGCGCAGCACGCTCATGACCACGTACACGACGCCCACCACGCGCCGCGCGCCCGACTCTTCACGCGCGGCGGCCTCGCAGAACGACAGGTAGCGGAGCATGCGGAAGAGCGACAGGAACGCGAGCGCCACGAGCCGCCGCGCCGGCTCGCCGCTCACGCCGCGCATCAGCTCGAGGATGTGCGCGTTGCCGATGCGATCGAACTCGGGCCGGAACTCGAGGGCCGAGAGCGGGTTGAAGTACGCCGAGCGCGAGACCTCGCGCTGCGCGACGCCGAGCGTCGCGTAAAAGAGGCGGTACGGCACGCGCTCGAGGCGCGTCATGCCCGCGGTGACCTCGTGGAGGTTCGACATCGACTGCCGCAGCACGAAGAGCGACTCCTCCGGCGTGTCCTGCGAGAGGGCCTCGGTCACGAGGCGCGTGCGCGCGCCGTCGTCGGGCAGCACCGTCTCGAGGTAGCGTGAGAAGACGAACGCGCGCTCGCGATCGAGCAGCAGCGTGCGGCAGAGCGACACGACGCGCGCCATCGCGTCCTTCACGAAGACGAGCGGCTCGCGGTAGTCCTGCGCGACCACCGGGGCGCGCCGCGCGGGCCCCGGGTGGTTGCGCGGGTTCGCGAAGCACGCGAGGCCCTTGAGCAGAATTTCGAGCTCGAAGAGGAGCTCGTCCTTCTTGTCGAGCGGCAGGCGTGCGAGCCACGCCTCGCGCGCCTGCGACTGCTCGCGCCGCAGCCCGCGCGTGTCGCGGAGAAGATCGCCGTACGGATCGCGCGCCTCCGGAGGCAGCGAGCGCGCGGGCGGCATGGACGGCGGACGGGACGGCGTGGCGGCGCTCACCACGCGTCAGGGTATCACCGCGCGCGCGGGCGGGGATCTCAGGGAAGGCGCGGGCGCGTGCGGGCGCTGTCGCCGGCCTTCTTCTTGCTGAGCAGCGAGTCGAGCCGGCCGACGCGGTTGCCGAGCATGCGCGCCATGACGTGGCTCACGTCGCGCTTGGTGCGCTGGCAGAGCAGCGTGATGTCGAGCGCCACCTGGCTCGTGGCGATCTCCGCGATCGCGCGCGTCTCGCTGATGACGGCGTTGTCGTCGTTGCCATGCTCGGTCGCCGCGATCAGCGAGCGCGTGTCGTCCGCGACGACCACGAGGCGGTGCTTCCAGAACTCCTCGAGCGACACCTCGTCGAGGTCGTAGCTGAAGAGCTCGCCGGGGAGGCCGGCCGGCAGGGCCGAGTGCGAGAAGACGACGATGTACACCTTGCGCTTGGCGGCCTTCTTCAACTCCGTCGCGAGCTGGTCGAGCTCGCGCGGCCAGCCGGAGACGACGAGACGGTCCTCGGCGCCGCGCACGAGGCGCTCGGCCTCCTCGACGACGCGGGCGTAGCCGCGAACGCTGAACGCGTCGGGGATCGGCGGCGCCACGTCGATCGCCTTCACCGCCTCGTCGAGCGTCTGCGCGGACGTGTCGAAGCGCTTGCGCAAGAGGACGAGCAGCTCGTCGGCGGGCGCAGGCGCGAAGCGCTCGGGCGAGCCGGCGATCGAGCGCGCCGCGCCCGCCTTCACGAGACGGCGGAGCACGCCGTAGACCGCCGAGCGCGGAATCTGCGCGCGGACGCCGACCTCGTAACCCGTGGCGGGGCTCTCCTGCAGGAGCGCCGCGTAGGCGCGCGATTCATTCAGACTGAAGCCGAGAGCGACGAGCGCCTGCACGACGTCCGGTTCTGCCATGGGGCATTTCTCCCATGGAACCGCGGTCGCCGGTTCAAAAATCCCGTATCTGCCCGTGGTCTTGCCGCAATCGTCACGAAATCGCGCGCTTTGCCCGGGCGGCCCCGCGGCGCCGCCCCCAAAAAAAAGTGGCCCACGCCGCCGATACCTTTGTACCCTCCGCGCGTAACGACGACGACGTACTCGGCGCGGTCGCCGGGGAGTTCAATTGGCGCACCTCGCGCGTTTTTTGATTGAGGAGAACAGAATGAACATCGGCAAGACTCTGGCGGTTTCGGCGGTCTCGAGCATCCTCATCGGCGCCCTCGCGGCGTGTGGCGGCGCCCCGGCCGGTGCGGATGGCGCGAAGGTGCCCTCGACCGACATGGCCCCGCCGGCGGCGAAGGACTGCTGCAAGGGCAAGAACGAGTGCAAGGGCAAGTCCGGCTGCAAGACCGAGACGAACGCGACCTGCGCCGGGCACAACGAGTGCAAGGGCAAGGGCACGTCCTGCGCCAAGCCGGCCTGATTCGCTAGCTACGCAACGTGAAGAAGCGCCGGTCCGCGTTCGCGCGGCCGGCGCTTTTTTTTGGTGGTAGGAGAGCCACCCGGGAGAATCGCCGTGGGTTATCGCCAGCGTCACCACATTCCTGATCTCGGCGTCGGCGTCGGCTTTCGGATCCCGCACTACCCGCACGTGCTGAGCGCGCGTCCGGCGATGGACTGGTTCGAGATCATCAGCGAGAACTTCATGGTCCGCGGCGGCCGGCCGCTCGAGAACCTGGACCGCCTGCTCGCGAGCTACCGCGTCGTCAATCACGGCGTGTCGATGTCGATCGGCGCGACGACCCCGCTCGACCTCGAGTACCTCGCGAAGCTGAAGGCGCTCGTCGCGCGGGTGAAGCCGCCGTGGTGCTCCGACCACCTCTGCTGGGGGCAGGCGAGCAAGGTCGTGCTGCACGATCTCTTGCCGCTGCCGCAGACGAAGGCGACGGTCGAGCACGTCGCCGAGCGCGTGAAGCGCGTGCAGGGCACCCTCGAGATCCCGTTCGCGCTCGAGAACGTGTCGAGCTACCTCAGCTACCGCGAGAGCACGATGACCGAGTGGGAGATGGTCTGCGAGGTCGCCGAGAAGGCGGACTGCGGGCTCCTCTTCGACGTGAACAACGTCTACGTCTCGTCGCGAAATCACGGCTTCGACCCGAACGTCTACGTCGACGCGGTGCCGGTCGATCGCGTGGTGCAGATTCACCTCGCCGGTCACACGGACAAGGGGAAGTACGTCCTCGACACGCACTCCGACCACGTGCGCGAGGAGGTGTGGGAGCTCTACCGCCGCGCGCTCGCGCGCAC
>JAYVXL010000117.1:0-8351 GCA_043785185.1 Myxococcales bacterium | reverse complement strand
TCGGCGATCTCTTCGGACATCGAGCCCGTCGTGTCGAGCACGAAGCCGAGCTGGACGCGGCGCACGTCGGGAACGCGCCGCGCGCCTCGCAGATCGATGACGAGCGCGGCGTCGGGCTCGAGCGTCGCGAGCGAGCCGAGCGACGTGCCCGCGGCGCCGCAGCGCGCGGTGACGGTCACCGGCGGGCTGAGGCGCTCGGCGTGGGGGAAGAGGAGCGCGCGGCCGGCGGCGGTCGTGCGCAGCTGCGTCCGCTGACCTTGCGCGTCGCGCACGTCGAGCCAACACGCGGGCACGGCTTTGCCCGCGGCGTCGCGCACGACGACGAACGTGCGGTCGCCGACGTCCGCCGCCTCGGGCGCGCCGTCGTGCCCGCGCTGCGACGCGAGGAAGCGCATGAACTCGCGGTACGACGCGTTGTCGTCCCACTCGCCGGCGCGCACGCTCGCCGCCGGCGTCGCGCCGGGCGCCCACGCCGCGCCCGGCGCGCGCGCGCGGCCCACCCCTCCGACGCCCAACAGGCCGAGGCCGCCTGCGCCGGACGCGTCGCCGACCGACGTGCCCCACGCGCTCGTCGGGGACGAGAGCCCGATGATGCCGAACCTGGCGCCCTCGCGCAGCGCAGCCTCGCGTTCGACGTGCGGGTCGGGTCCCGCGCCGAAGCGCGGCGCCTCGGCGCGCGCGCGCGTGCCGGCCGAGCCTTCGCGGCCGTCCGTCCCGCGCTCGAGGCCGCCCGCAGGCTCGCCGGTCGGCGGCTCCGCGCGCGGATCGTCGCGCAAGGCGATCGCGATCCTGTAGCGCCGCATCTCCGCGAGGCGTGCGCGGTCGGCCTCCTCGGGCGAAGGGCCGCGCGACGTCGCCGCGAAGGCGAGGAGCGCCGCGTGGGCGGCGATCGAGCCGGCGACGATGACCTTCGTGCGCGTGAGACGGCCGGCGCGCGGGAAGGCGCGCGGGCCCGGGCGTTCGGCGACGAAGACGACGCCCGCCGCCGCGACGCGCGCTTCGCCGTCCTTCGGGATCGGCTGCGCGTCGCCGTCCGGACCGGAGAGCCGCCCGCCCGCGTCGAGGACACACCAATCGGGTGAGCCTTCCGGCAGCGGCAGCTCCCGCGCCCACACCGGCCGCCCCGCCCGCAGGCGCAGCGTCTGCAGGATCGCGTCGCCCCAGAGCACGCGTAAGACGATCGGATCCGTCGACATGCCAGGAAGACAGCGGGGGGCCGCCCGAAGTTCCCGCGCCTACTCCTCGCCCTCGAGGAGCCGCTCGACGCGCCCGGCCTCGAGGCGCACGGGGAGGACCTTTTCGCGCTCGACGACGACGAGCCCCGGCGCGCTGCCGCGCGGCTTGCGCAGGTAGCGTCGCGGCGTGTACTGCACCTCGACGACCGCCTCGCCGCGCGCCTCGGAGAAGTGCGCCGCGAGGTGCGCGGCGTCGACCAGCAGATCGCCCGGGCACGTCGTGTTCTTGGCGAGGGGGACGATGACGTGCGCGCCGGTGCGCCCTTTCGCGTGCAGCCACAGGTCGTGCGGGCGCGCGTTCTGAAAGGTGAGCTGATCGTTCTGGGCGGCGCCCTTGCCGACGAGGACGCGCGCGCCGCTGCCGTTCACGAACGAGCGGAACGGCGCGGCCCTCGGCTGTTTGCCGCCGCCCGCGCCGCCTGCGCCGCCTGCGCCGCCTGCGCCGCCTGTTTTGGCGGCGACCTCGAGGACGACCTCCTTCGGCGCGAGGGCGCGCGCGCCCGCGAGCGCGCGGTCGAGGCCTTGGGGCCCGTCCGCGGCGCGCGCGGACTCGAGGGCGGCCCGTAGCCCGGCGGCGATGACGCTCGCCTTCGCGATGCGCTCTTCGGCGATCTTCGCGCCGCGCTTGAGGCGCCGCGCGCGCTGGAACATCGCGTCGACCTGGGCGCGCGCGGGCTTGGCCGGATCGAGCGGCACGACGAGCGGGCGCGCCTCGCCCGTCGACCAGTCGGTGACCTCGAGCGACGTCGCGCCGCGCGGCGCGCGGACGGCGGCGGCGATGAGCCACTGCGCCTGCGCGGCGAGAGCTTCGGCGTCGGCGAGGCGGGCGAGATCGCCGCGCATCGCGAGTGCGCGGCGGTCGACCTTGAGCACCGCGCGCTGGATCGCGCGCACGACGCCGTCGCGGCGCCGCTCGATCGCGTCGGCGCGAAGCGCTTCGAGCAGCTCATCGCCGCGCGTCTCGAACGCCGCGCGCGCGTCGAGGGGTGCGGGGTCCACGACGGAGCCCTCGAGCACGGCCACGCGCGCGGGGCCCAGCGTCACGACGAAGTGCACGCCGCCCGCGAGGACGCCGATCTCGCGCGCCGACACGGCGACGACCTGCCCGCCCTCGAGGCGCGCGCCCACGCCGCCGCGCGCGCGGGGCAGCCCTGCGGGCAAGCGCGTCTCCCATGCGGCACGGCGCGCGTCGCTCGTCACCAGGCCGACGCCGCGCAGACCGCGCGCGATGCCGATGACGAGCACGTGCGACTCCCCCGGCGCGCGCACCTCGAGCGACGCGACGGTGTCGGCGAGATCGACGCGCCGCACGACGGCCCCGACGAGCAGCGGCGCCTCGGTGGGGAGCATCGCGCTGAAGGTAGCCTGGACCCGCGCCGCGGGGCTACGCGCGAGGGCTACGACGCGAGGAGCTGCAAGACGGTCCCCTCGAGCTCCGCCGCCTGAAACGGCTTGCGGACGAGCGGCACGCGCGGCGAAAGGGACAACGCGCGCGGCGGCAGCGCCTCGGCGGCGGATACGAAGACGACGCGGGCGGCGAGCTTCGGGTCGAGCTCGGCGAGCTTCTCGTAGAACGCGACGCCGTCCATCTCCGGCATGTGCAGATCGCACACGATGATGTCGGGGCGCTCGCGCGTGACCTCTTCGAGGGCGGCCTGGGGGTTGGTGGACAGGCGAACGCTCTGCCTCGGAAAGAGGCGTGAGTACGCGCGTTGAACGAGGGCGTCGTCGTCGACGAACAGGATGCGCAGGCCGTCCGGCAGCGAGCACGGGCGGACGGGTGGCGGCGCGGGGCGCTTGGAGCTCTCGCGCAGCCGCCGCTCGAGCTCGGCGTTGCGCTCCTCGAGCGAGTGGGCCTGCGCGCGCGCGGAGCGCCGCTCGAGGACCGCGTCACGCGCGCCGATTACGGCGCCGGTCAGGTCCGCGACGTGGAAGGGCTTCGTGATGCACCGAAAGACCCCGAGATCGACGCTGCGCATCAGCGCCTCGTGATCGGCGAACGCGGTCATGAGGACGACCTCGAAATCCTCGACGACGTCGGCCGCGCGCTCGATCATGTCGAGGCCGGTCATGCCGGGGAGGCATTTGTCCGTGAGGATGATCGGCGTCACGCCGGGGTCGAGCGTCCCGAGGACGACGAGCGCGATCTCCGCGGTGGACGCCTCGAGCACCGTGAAGCCGCGCTTGCGGAGCACGTGCGACGCGAGGCCGCGGATCGCGCTGTCGTCCTCCACGACGACCACAGGACAGCTTTCGACCGACACGTTCACGGGAACGGCACCGCCCGCCAAACCTTGAACTGCACGAACCTGCCCACGCCTGCCCACATCCAGCGGGCGTCCGCGCTAGGGCCGATCGCGCTTTGATGCGATGCTGAAGGTGAGGCTTCTTTTGAATCGCCGTACGTTCCCCGCGGGGCAGTGCACCGCTTCGAAGCTGAAGGGCCTCCTCAAGGAGCTCGAGGCGCAGAAGGGCGCGAGCGCCGCGGGCGCGTGGCTCGAGGCGCTCGGCGTCGCGCGCGCGGACCTCGAGGACGAGACGCGCCACCTGCCGCTGCCGACGCTCCATGACGGCCTGGTGTCGTTCGCGGCGGTGCTCTCGCGCGAGGCGATCCTCGCAGCGTGGCCGCGCCTGGTCGAGCCCGACAACCTCGGCGTGTGGATGCGCACGCTGCGCGGCGCGAAGGGGCCGGAGGAGGCGTTCGAGCGGCTTGAGGGCTCGGAGAGCGAGTACGGGCGGACGACGCGTTGGGAGACGACGGTCGCGCGCCCGGGTTTCTGGAGCGGGCGGGTGGTCATCGCCCACGACCCGGCGCTCGAGGCCGACGGCCTCCTCGCCGCGCAACGCGCCGCGGAGCTGCGCGCGGTGCCGGCGCTCTTCGGCTTTGCCAACGTCGAGGTCGCCGAGCTGCCCGCCGCGCCGGGGGAGGCGGGCGCGGCGTCGCAGGCGTTCGAGGCGCGCTGGTCGGTGCCGAGCGCGCCGCGGGCCATCGGGCTCGGCGGCTCGCTGGGCGCCGCGCTCCTCGCCGTGCCGGTCCTCCTGCACCCGACGCTCGGGACCGGCATCGCGCTGGCCGTCGCCAGCTGCGCGGGCGCGCTCCTCGGCGCCGCTTGGGCGCGCGACCGCACGCGCCGCGCCGAGACGCTCGCGCAAGTGGCCCGCGTGAACGCGCTCGAGCGCGGCCTCCTCCTCCGCGAGAACCCGCAGCGCGAGGCGGCGGGCGATCTCGTCGGCACGGTCGTCGCGGGGCAGTACAAGATCCGCCAGCGCATGGGGTCGGGCGCGAGCGGCGTCATCTACGAGGCGGTGCGCAACGCCGACGGTGTCCCCGTCGCGATCAAGCTCCTCCGCGCGGCGGCGGCGCACGACGCCGTCGCCTCCGATCGGCTCCGCCGCGAAGCCGAGGCGCTCGGCCTCGCGTGGCACCCCAACGTCGTCGAGGTGCTCGACCACGGCCACCTCGCCGACGGCACGTCTTACATGGTGATGGAGCTCCTCGCCGGCGAGTCGCTCGCCGCGCGCCTGAAGACCAAATCGCGCCTCACGCCCGCCGAGCTCTTGCCGTTCGCGCTGCAGATCGCCGACGCGCTCGGGGCGGTGCACGCGGCGGGGGTCATCCACCGCGACGTGAAGCCGTCGAACATCTTCCTCTGCCCGGTCCCCGGCGAAGCCGCGACCGAGCGCGTGAAGCTCCTCGACTTCGGCATCGCGCGCGTCGAGTGGGAGGAGACGCGCATCACGAACATGGGCGCGCCCGTCGGGACGCCCGGGTACATGTCGCCCGAGCAAGCCGAGGGCGCCGCGGTCGACGCGCGCAGCGACATCTTCGCGCTCGGCGCCGTCCTCTACGAGTGCCTGACCGGCGAGCCGCCGCCGACGTCGCCCGCCGAGCTGTGGCGGCAGCCGTCGATGGCGCCAGGCGTCGCGGAGAGCGGCGTGCAGAGCGTCGTCATCCCGCCGGACTGGAAGGAGATCATCTCGCGCGCCGTCGCCCCGCGGCCCGACGATCGCTACCCCGACGCGCGCGCCTTCACGCATGCGCTCCGCGGCGTCGCGGGCGCCGGCGCGGTAAGCTTGCCACCGGGCGCCTTCGGGGGCTCTTCAACGTGAGGACGGTACCTTCATGAAAATTGCGCGGTCGTTTCGTGAGGTGTCGCGCGCGCGGGTCGGCCTGATGCTCGTGGCCGCCGCGTCATGCACCGGCGGCCAGACGCCGCCCGCCCAGGCGCCGCCGCCGCCGCCGCCGGGCTACTCGGGCTACCCGAACGGCGGATACCCCCCGCAGCCGTATCCGCAGCCGTATCCGCAGCCGTACCCGCAGCCGTATCCGCAGCCGCAGCCCTACCCCAACGGAGCTCCGCCGTATCCGCAGCCGGGACCGACGGCGCAGCCGCAGCCGCAGCCGGTGCCGACGGTGATGCCGCAGCCGCAGCCGCGTCCGCTGTTGCCGCCGCTCGTCGGGCCGCTGGCGTGGCAGGGCGAGGTCCGCGCGGTCCTGAACGAGCTCATCGCGTCGCTGTCCCCCACGAACGCCGCGCGCGTGCGCGGGATCCCGCTCGTCTTCGACCCGAACCCGAACGACGTGAACGCGTTCGCCGGCTGCGACGAGCGCGGCGCGCCGTACTTGGCGGGAACCGAGGGGCTGCTCGAGGCGGTCGACGCGATCGCGCAGACGAAAGCGACCGACGAGCTCTACGGCACGAGCACCTACGAGCAGTACACGGCGCAGGTCATCCCGCAGCTCGCGCGGAGCGACACGGCGAGCCCGGCGCTGCCGTTCGGCATCCTTCCGCAGGCGGCGCTCGGCGACGTCCGTCGCGCGTCGCGCGCGCACGAGATCTACGACGACATCGTGGCGTTCACGTTCGGCCACGAGCTCGGGCACCACTACCTCGGGCACACCGGGTGCGCGAACGGGCAGGCGACGGGCGGCGGTCCGAACCCGGCGGTGCTCGCGAACCTCGCGACGGCCATCCTGCCGGGTTTGAACCAGCCGAACGAGATCGCGGCGGACGGCGCCGGGTGCATCAACGTGCTCGACGCAGGTCGCGCGCGGAGGGCTACGGCGTTCCGGTGGACGGAGTCGGGTGGCCTGATGCTGCTCGACTACTTCGCGCGGCTCGAGCGCGCGGCGGGGATGTCGCCGCTCAGCCCGGTCGGATTCTTGCGAAGCCACCCGAACTCCGCTTTTCGGATCCCGATCGTGCAGACGGTGGCGCGGACGTGGTGGCTGCAGCACCCCGGCTGAGGGCGCGCCTGCGCCTCGCCTAAACGACGCGCAGGCTCTTGCCGACGAGCAGCTCGTTGTGGCTCCCGGTGCGGTAGCCCTGGAGGTCCATCGTCACGTACGAAAAGCCGTAGCGCTTCCCCGCGAGGACGATGGCGTCTTTTGCGTCGAACGCCGTCGCGAGCTCCTCGCGCGCGACCTCGATGCGCGCGAGCGCCTTGTCGTTCGACGGGTCCAGGCCGTGCCACCGCACGCGCACCTGCCGGAGGCCGAGGCCGCGCAGATCCGCCTCGAGCGCCGCGATCTGCGCGAGGCGCTCGCGCGTGACGCGCGTGCCGAACGGGATGCGGCTCGACAGGCACGCCGACGCCGGCTTGTCCCAGATGCTCATGCCGAGCCCGAGCGCGCCCTTGCGGACGTCGTCCTTCGTGAAGCCGAGCTCGACGAGCGGGCTGCGCACGCCGGCCTCCTTCGCGGCCTCGAGGCCCGGGCGGTAGTCGCCGAGATCGTCGGCGTTGGTGCCGTTGACGACGTGCGGGATCCCCCACTCGCGGCTCTTGGCGGCGCTGACGCGGTAAAGCTCGCTCTTGCAGTGGAAGCAGCGGTCGGGGTTGTTCGCCTGGTAGCTCTCGTCGTCGATCTCGTGCGAGTCGACGAGGACGTGCTTGGCGCCGATCTGCCGGGCGACGGCCTCCGCCGCCTCCTTCTCGAACGGCGCGAGGCTCGGGCTCACGGCGGTCATGCCGATCGCCTTCGCGCCGAGGACCTTGTTCGCGACCGCGAGGACGAACGCGCTGTCGATGCCGCCCGAGTAGCAGACGAGGACGCTGCCCATCTCGGCGAGCAACGCCTCGAGGCGCTCGAGCTTCGAATCCGCGGTCACCGTCGCCATCTCGCGTGTTCTAGCACGCGGAGCGGGCGCGCGCGCCCTCCTACGTGCGCGCCGCGAGCGCGTCCAAGCGCTCGGCGATCGCGCGCGCCGACAGCTGACCTTTGTAGACGTAGAGCGCGCTCGGCTGCGCGTCGCCGAGCACCTCCTCGCTGACGCGGAGGCGCGCGCTCACGGCGAAGAGCACCCGCGCGGCGAGCCCTTGCTGGACGAGCTCGACCCGACGCCACACCGCGTCGCGGCTCCAGTACCCCATGACCTCGAGGTGCACTTTGATGCCCGCCTTCTCGAAGACGAGGTCGGGCACGCAGACGCCGACGCCGGGTAAGTCGAGGACGTCGGCCGAGACGGCCACGCGCCAGCCGGCCTTCTCGTCGCCCCACGCCGCCACGAGCGCGGCGACCTCGTCGGGCAGCGGCGCGGTCTCGCCCTCCGTCTGGCCGACGCGCGCGCCGCCCTCGAGGCGGAAGACGAGCGGCTCGCGCTTCTGCCCCCAGCGCACGTCCGCCTCGAGCGCGAAGCGGTCGCACGCCTCGAGGGCGGGCAAGACGAGCGCGAGCTGCAGGCCGTACTTGGTCACGGCGCCCCACAAGCTGAACGGCCCGTCGATCGCGATGTGGAACGCGTGCGGCTCGGGCCGCGGGGTCACCTGGAAGAGCAGGCGCAGGAACTTGAGACGCCGAAAGAGCGCGCGCACCGCGCCGGCCGACGCGCACGCGACGTCGACCGTCACGCGCACGGCGCGGAGGAGGACCGCTTGCGCCTGCGCGCCCTCCCACGCATCGACGAGCCCGCGGGCGCTCACGGGCTCGAAGCGCCGCAGCTCGTGGGCCTCGCGCAGGTCGGCGAAGAGCGCGCGCTCGAGGTGCGCGGGCTCGAGCCCGTGGGCGCGGGCGGCCTCGAGGACGAGCGCGTCGCGGTCGAGCGCGCGTACTTCGCCGTCGCGCCGCGCCGCCGCCGCGCGCGTGAAGAGCGCCTTCCGGAGGGCCGGCGCGTCGAC
>JAYVXL010000116.1:0-8355 GCA_043785185.1 Myxococcales bacterium | reverse complement strand
GCAAGTAGTCCGACGCGTCGAACTTACCGCCGTCCTCAACGGGCGCCTGGGTGACGATCGCCTGCTTGACCGAGCCGAGGAGCGCGCCGAGCGCGGCGACGTCCCTCGCGGCGATGTTGAACGGAGCGGCCGCAGCCGTCGACGCCGCGATGGTGACGAAGTCGTTGAAGACGCCCGTCGTGATGAGGAAGTTCACGTCGTGATCGCCGCCGCTCGGACCGGCGTCCGGGAGGAGCGCCTGGTGTGACGCGAGCAGATCGCGGCACTTGTAGCCGCCCGGCAGCGTGAGGGGGTACGCCGTGCCGGGGCCGCCCGGAATGACGGAGTCCGCGAGGGCCGTGAAGCAGTCGATGATGTTGCCGCCGCTCGGGTGGCTGCCCACCGGCGTCGGGGCGTTCAGGACGAAGAACGTCTTCTGAACGGGGTCCTGCAGGAGCTTGCCGACCGTGGCGGTCAGAATGCCCTTGATGCCGTCGTGACGGCCGAGGCGATCGTACAGCGTCGTGACCGGAGCGTCGCCGCTCGAGCCGCTGCTCGAGCCGCTGCTGCCGCTCGAGCCGCTGCTGCCGCTCGAGCCGCTGCTGCCGCTCGACCCGCTGGAGCCGCTGCTGCCGCTCGAGCCGCTGCTGCTCCCGTCCTTGCCGCCGCCGTCCGTGCCGCCCGTGGCCTTGGTGTCATCGCCACCGCACGCCGCAAACGCAAAGCCGCTTACCGCGACCATCCCAACCAGCGCTCCTGCGCGCGCGTTCTTGAAGTTCATTCGTCGCCTCCTTGGAGTTTCAAAGCAAACAAGACCCTGTGAGCCCGCCAGAGTAGTACGGGCCCGTAAGAAGGTTAATAGAAATCCCTGCCCGCGCCATGCCGAATTTCTGAACAATACCGGGACTATGACACGAAGATCATGGGGCCGGCCCGGTCCGAGGGCGTGCCCCGCGCGCAAAAACGGGACGGGCCGTCTTCGGGCGCCAGGCTCCTCCGCGGCATGCGCGTGCCCGGGCGTCGCTCAGCTCAGCGGCCAGAGGGCGGGCGGGCGGCGGGGCCGGCGTCGTGGGCGGCCATGGGCGGGGCGGGCTCCGGCTCGCCCTGCGGCGCGCGGCTCTGCCACGCGAGGAACGTGACGACGCCGACGACGAGCGAGACCCCGAGCAGCAACCCCGCGAGGAGCGCCGTCTTCGAGGACATGGTGCCCGTGGGCATGTCGTCGGGCAGCTCGAGGTCGCCCGCGTCCGCGTCTTGGGCGGCGGCGCTCGTCTTGAGGACGTACTGCACGCGGTCCTCGTGGTGCGTCGCGACGTGGACGCGCCCGAGGCCGCAGACCGCCGCGAGCGTCTCGGCGAGCTCGGTCGCCGTCTGGAAGCGCTTGGCCGGGTCGCGGTTGCACGCCCGCGCGAACCACGCGTCGAAGCCGTCGGGCACGTCGGGGTTCAGCTGCGACGGCACAGGCAGCGCCGCGACGCAGACCTTGAGCACGATGTCGCCGAGCACTTCGCCCTCGAAGGGGAGGCGCGCGGTCATCGCAGAGAACGCGCACGCCCCGAGCGACCACAGGTCCGTGAGGGCGCCCGGCGCGCCGCCGATGGTGAGCTGCTCGGGGCTCATGAAGTTGGGCGTGCCGATGACCGCGCCGGCCTGCGTCGGGCCGCCGAATTGGCCGGCGCCCATGCCCGCGGGCTCATGGAGCAGCTTCGCGATGCCGAAGTCGACGAGCTTCACCGTGTAGGGCAGATCGCTCCCGTCGTCCTCGACGTTGGTGGCGAGGAAGATGTTGTCCGGCTTCAAATCGCGGTGGACGATGCCGGCGTCGTGCGCCTTTTGCAGCGCGCGCGCGGCCTGCCGGATGATCTTCGCGGCCTCTTGCGGCGGCAACGGCCCGCCGCGAATGAGCGCGTCCGAGAGCGACTCGCCCTCGAGGAACTCCATCACGATGTAGGGCAGCCCGTGGTCCTCGACGCCGTAGTCGTAGACTTGCACGGCGTTCTTGCTCTGCACGTTCGCCGCTGCGCGCGCCTCGATCTCGAAGCGCCGGCGCGCCTCCTCGCGTTCGGCGAACATCGGCCGGATGAACTTGATCGCGACCTTGGTCTTGAGCACCTCGTGGACGCCCGACCAGACCGTGCCCATGCCGCCGGAGCCCACGAGCTGGTGCACGCGGTACTTCCCGCCGACGAGGGCGCCGGAGAGATCGATCTCCTCCTCGGGGGAGGTCTCTGCAGCCTGCTCGCCCTCGGCCATCGCGCGCAAGACTACCTTGGGAACCCGCGTCGTGGACGCCGAAACGCAGGCGCGCGCGATGCCGTGACTCGCTCGGCTCGGGCGGCTCGGGCCGGCTCGGCCGGTCCGCGTCAGTCGCAGAGCGGGTCGCCCTTGGCGCAAGGGCCGCCGTGGCCGAAGCCGAGATCTCGCTTCTTTTGGGCGCCGGTGTTCTCGGTCACGACCTTCGGGCCGGCGCCGGACGGAAACGCCGCGCCGCGCCCCTCCGCCTTCTTTCGCGCGTCGTCGAGATCCTTCTGCAGCTTGTCCGCGCGGTCGTTCGCCTTGCGGAGCTCCTCGTCGAGCGCGCCGACGCGCTGGCCGAGCTCGGCGACGCGCGTCTGCGCCGCCGCGATCACGGCCGTGCTCCGCCTGGCGTCCGCGCGCGCTTCTTCGACGCGGTGATCCGCGGCAGGCGACAGCACCGCGTAGTGCAGCGCGATCGCGGCGATCAGCGCGAGCGAGCTCGTCGCCGCGGCGGCCCACGGGACGCCCGCCGCGCCGACCTTCACGTGCTTCATGCGCGCGAGCTCGAGCTCGTGCGCGCGCAGGCGGGCGACCTCCGCGTCGCGCGCGGCGTGCTGCGCCACGAGGCGCTCCCTCTCCACGATCGCGCGCTGCATGCCGTCGAGGCGCGCCGCCTCCTCGCGCGCGCGCTGCTCCTCGTCGCGCCACCGCGCTTGCTCGGCCTGTCGCGCGGCGCGCGCCTCGTCCTCGGCGCGCCGCGCGCGGTCGCCCTCGTCGCGGGCGCGCGCTTCCTCACGCCGGCGCTGCTCCTCCCGTTCGCTCGCGACGCGCTCGTCCTCGAGGCGCATGAGCTCCTTCAGCGAGAAGGTGACCGAGCCGTCGCTGGCCGCGGCCGCGGAGGCGGCGCTCGAGGTGCCGGTGGCCGTCATGGAGGACTCCCTGCGTGGCGCCCGGCCGTGCTCGGGGGCGCCGCGTCTCCTCCTCCGACACGCGCGCTCAGCCCTCCTTGGGAGCGCCCATCAGCGCGATGTAGCGGGTCACCTGGGGGCCGAGCTCGGCGGGCGCATCGACGAACTGAAGGCCCATCGCGCGGCGCCCGTGCGTCACCCGCACCCAGCGCACTTTCCCTTGGCACGTGACGACGCGACCGTCCATCGGCAGGGCGAAGCGCAGGCGGACCACGCTGTCTTGGTCGAGCTGCGTGCCGTTGTCGAGGAGGACGAGGAGGCCGCCCTCGGAGACGTCCTCGCTGCGCCCGTCGACCTGCGCGCCGTCGGGGAGGGTGACCTGGACGGGCGTGACGAAGTTCGCGCGGGCGGCGCGGCGCTGCTCCACCGGGCGGGCGGCGGGCATCGCGCCCGACGACGGCGGGGTAGGCCGCGGGTCGGCGGGCTTCTGAGCGAGGGCGCCGCCCGCCGAGCTGGCGGGGCCGCCGTCGCCCGCCGCGTGCGGGACCGGGGGAGGGAAAAACTGGGTGCGCCGGCGCGGCGCCGGAACCGACTCGGCCAAATCGCGCGCGAGCTCGTCGATGCTCTGGTACCGAAGCGCGCGGTGCTTCGCGATCGCCTTCGCCACGACCGCGGACAGCTTCGGCCCACAGATGGGCGCGAGCGAGAGGAGAGCCGGCGCCTCCGCGGGCGAGCCGACCTGCAAGAGCACCTGCTGGTAGTTGCCGACGAACGGCACGCGCCCGGCGATGCACTCGAAGAGCGTGACGCCGGCCGCGTAGACGTCCGCGAGCTCGTCGCTCTCGCCCGTCGCGAGGATCTGCTCGGGCGCCATGTACTCCGGTGTGCCGATGATCGCGCCGAGGCTCGTCAGCTTGCCCTCGCGCGCCGGCAGCTGCGCGATGCCGAAGTCGACGAGCTTCAGCATCTCGCCGCCGCTGTAGTGGTCGCGGACGATGATGACGTTGCCGGGCTTCACGTCGCGGTGCACGACGCCGGCCTTGTGCGCGGCGGAGAGCGCGTCGCAGAGCTGCAGGCCGATGGCGACCGTGTCCTTTACGCTCAGCTTGCCGCGCGTCGCGAGCAGGCCCTCGAGCGTGCGCCCGCCCTCCAGCATCTCGAGGACGATGTACGGCGTGCCGCACGACGCGACGCCGCCGTCGAGGACGTCGACGATCGACGGGTGACGCGCGGCGGCGAGCGCGCGCGCCTCGCGGATGAGCCGCGCCCGCAGCTCGCCTTGCACCGAGCGCGGGCTGTCGGGGGAGACGACCTTGAGCGCCACGCGCCTGTGGGTGAAGCGGTGCCGCGCCTCGAAGACGACGCCGGCCGCGCCGCGCCCGAGGTCGCGCACGAGCTCGTAGCGGTTCTCGATGACGTCGCCGACCTTGAACTCGGGGCGGCCGTTCGCGCCGATGCGAACGTCCTGGGGCTGCTGGGGGAGGGCTGCGCCTTGGCTCATCGACGCGGATGAACGGACGTACCGAGCGAAGCTTTAGCCGATCGCGCCTCCGCCTCGCCGCGACGCCCGAACGCGCTCAGCCGAGCACGGCGCCGACGGCCTCTTTTAGCTTCGCGCAGCAGGCGTCGTACGCGATATCGGCGCCGTTCGGCCCGACCTGGATGCGCACGCGGCTCACCGTTTGCTGGTGCTCGGGGCAGAGGATGGGTGTGAGCTTCGCGCCCACCTCCTTGCCGACCTTGGCGAGCGCCGACCGGAGGTTTGCGTCGCGCGCCTGCGCGAGCGGGATCTCCTTGCCGTTTTGAAGGACCGTGACCTTCACGTCGAGCATCCGCCGATCGTACCCCGACCTCCAGAGGCCGGTCAGCTCAAAGAAGCGCCGCTCAAAGAAGCACCGCGTCGACGCGCTGCGGTCCGTCCCCCTTCGCGAGCGCGAGCACCTCGCCGCGGGCGCCGACGACGCGCGAGCCGCCTTGCCCCCACACGCGCGGCGCGCCGCGGCCCCAGTTGGCGTTGACAATGGCGAGATCGAAGCGCGTCGCGAGCGCCGCAAAGTGCTCCTGCCGCGAGTCTTCGCGCTCGACCCACGCGCTCGCGAAGAAGAGCGCGTCGGCGGCCTCGAGCTCGCGCGCGCTCTCGTCGGCGAGGAAATGCAGGTCGAAGCAGATCGCGAGCGCGAGCGTCCGCCCGGCGACCGCGAACGTCGCGAGCGGGAGCTCGCCCGGCGTCGCCCACGTCTCCACGTACCAGGGGTGGCGCTTGCGGTACGTCGCGACGCGCGCGCCGCCCGGGTCAAAGGCGACGAGCGCGTTGAAGGTCGCGTCGCCCTCGCGCAGCACGAGCGGCCCGACCAGGTGCGTCGCGTGCGCGCGCGCGAGGTCGGCGAGCGCCGTCGCCGTCGGCCCGTCGAGCGCCTCCGCCACCGGCCCGAGATCGGCCTTCAGCTCCGGCGAGACGTAGCCGGTCAGCGCGAGCTCCGGCAGCAGCACGACGTCGGCGCGCGGGCCGCGCGCGAAGAGCGCCTCGACGTCGGCGAGCGCGCGCTCCGGCTCGCCCCACCGCGCCGGCAGCTCGAACGCCGCGACGCGGAGTGGGCGCCGCGCGTCAGCAGTCTCTCGTCTTCCCACCTGTCCTGTCGGTGGAGCAAAGGGGGATCGAACCCCTGACCTCCGCATTGCGAACGCGGCGCTCTCCCAGCTGAGCTATTGCCCCGGCTTTTTTGTCGAAACGGCGGCCGAATCTACGCGGACGGCTCTTGAAGTCAAGCGTTTACCGGTAGCCGGCGACGAGCGCTTGCGCGAGCAGACCCCACCCGTCGATCGCCACGAACAAGAGGAGCTTGAACGGCAAGCTCACCTGCGTCGGGCTGAGCATCTGCATGCCGAGCGCGAGGAGAACGTTCGCGACGACGAGATCGATGACGAGGAACGGCAGGAAGATGAGGAAGCCGACCGCGAACGCTTCGGTGAGCTCGGTGACGACGAAGGCGGGGACGAGGACCGCGAGATCCTCCTCCTTCACCTGCGGGCGCTCCGCCTCCGGACGCGCCTCGCGCGCGACGGTGACGAAGCGCGTCGTCTCCTTCGGGCTCGCGTTCGCGCGGAGAAAGTCGCGCATCGGCTCGCGCACCGCCTCGACGGTGCCGCGCACGAGCGCGACGGTCTCGGGCACCTCTTTGCCGGCGAACATCGGCGCCGCGCGCGCCATCATCTTTTGCCCCACCGGCGCCATCGCCAGGAGCGTCAGCGCCGCCGACAGCGCCATCACGACGGTGCTCGAGGGGACGTTCTGCGCGCCGATCGCCGACCGGACGATCTGCAGCACAGTCGAGATCTTCACGAACGCCGTCAGGCTCATGAACGCGAACGGGAGGAGCGAGACGAGCGCGAGCGCGACGACGAGCGCGATCGGTCGGCCGAGGAGATCGTCCGGCTTCACGCGCCCTCCTCGGGGTTTGCGGCCTCGTCCGCCGCGGCCTTCTTCGCGCCGGCTTTGGGTCGCGCGCCGGCGAGCGCGCGCGCCAGGATCGTCGCGAACGGCGCGCCGGCGCCGCTGCCGCTGACGCTCGTCATGCTCGCGGCGGGGAGCGACGCGGCCGGCACCTCGCCGAGCTTCGTCATCCCGCCCTCGGCGACGCCGACGACGAGCACCTGCTCGCCGACCTTCACGAGGTACACCGACCGCCGCGCGTCGAGCGGCAGCTGGCCCACGAGGTGAATCGGCCCCTGCGCGCGCCCGAGGCCGAGCCGTCGCGCGCCGTACAGGACGACGAACGCGATGAGGCACACCGCGAGGAGCGTCACGAACGTCTCGATCAAATACCCGGAGTACCCCGTCACGTGTGCCTGCCCCGCATTCGACGATCCACTGGATTTCCCCGGATGAAAGCGGTACGCACGCTACTCGTCGTGGCTCTCCTCGTCCAGAAGTTCGGCGGCACCTCGGTCGGCTCGATCGAGCGCATTCGCAACGTCGCGCGTCGCGCGCTCGCCTCGCAGCGCGCCGGCAACGACGTCGTGGTCATCGTCAGCGCGATGAGCGGCGAGACCAACCGCCTTCTCGGCCTCGCGCACGGCGTCACGAGCGTGCCCGACGCGCGCGAGATGGACGTCATCGCCGCCACCGGCGAGCAGGTCGCCGCCGCGCTCCTCGCGCTCGCGATCCAAGCCGAGGGTGGCCAGGCCCGTTCGCTGCTCGGCCACCAAGTGAAGATCTTGACCGACGGCGCGTTCACCAAGGCGCGCATCAAGACGATCGAGGGCTCGAAGATCTTCGAGACCGTCAAGAAGGGGCAGATCGCGGTCGTCGCCGGCTTCCAGGGCGTCGACGAGAACGGCGACATCACGACGCTCGGCCGCGGCGGCTCCGACACGACCGGCGTGGCCGTCGCCGCCGCGATCGGCGCCGCCGCGTGCGAGATCTACACCGACGTCGACGGCGTCTACACGACCGACCCGAACGTCTGCCCGCAGGCGCGCAAGATCGCCAAAATCAGCTACGAAGAGATGCTGGAGCTCGCGTCGCTCGGCGCGAAGGTGCTGCAGATCCGCAGCGTCGAAATCGCCATGAAATACGGCGTCCCGGTGCACGTGCGCAGCTCGTTCTCGGACGCGGAGGGTACCTGGGTGACGAGTGAAGACAAGGCGCTGGAGGACGTGGTCGTCGCGGGCGTCGCGTACGACAAGAACGAGGCGCGCGTCGCCGTCGTCGGCGTCGAGGACAAGCCCGGCGTCGTCGCGGACCTCTTCGGACAGATCGCCGAGAAGAACATCAGCGTGGACATGATCATCCAGTCCGCGAGCGGCGGCCGCGGCCACCGCGCGGACGTGACGTTCACCATCCCGAAGACGGATCTGGTCCGCGCCAAGCCGTTCCTCGAGGAGATCGGCAAGGCGCTCGGCGCCAAAGAGGTCCGCTACGACGAGGAGATCGTGAAGGTCTCGATCGTCGGCCTGGGCATGCGCTCGCACGCCGGCGTCGCGGCGAAGATGTTTCGCCTGCTCGCCGACGAGGGCATCAACATCCAGGCCATCTCGACGAGCGAGATCAAGGTCAGCTGCATCGTCGCCGCGAAGTACACCGAGCTCGCCGTGCGCACGCTGCACGAAGGCTTCGGGCTGTCCAAGGAGCGCTGACGCCCTACTTGGCGGGCGCCGCCGTCGGGCACGTCTTCGGCTTCTTCTCCGCCTTGTACTCCATCGACGTCCCGCCCTTGCGGTAGCGGATGAC
>JAYVXL010000115.1:0-8358 GCA_043785185.1 Myxococcales bacterium | reverse complement strand
CCGCGGCGTGCGACGGCGGCCCGCTGCGTGCCGCGTTCGGAGCGACCGGGCCCGCGCAAGGGGAGGGGTCGCGCGAGGTGCTCCTCCCCATCGCCTCGCCGCTGGGCGCGCGCTGCACGCAGGGTGGAGGAGACCGCGGCGAGCCCGCGCCGGTGTCGGCGCTCGCGTGGGGCCCGCGCGGCCTCGAGGCGCTCGTCGCCGGCGAGCCCGTGCTCTTCGCGCCGGACCTCGCGCGCGCGTCGCTCGCCGCCGCGGCGCTCGAGCAGCCGGGGGCGCTGGGCGGCGCCCGGTCACCGAACGGCAAGGTCACCGTCCTCCCGACGTCGCTCGGCATCATCGTCCGCGCGGGCAAGGCGCGGATGCTCCGCGCAAAGGAGCTCGAGGGCGGCTACGGCGAGCTGTCGGCGTGCGCGGTCAGCGACGACGCGAGCCGCGTCGCCTGCGTGCGCGGCGGCCGCGCGCTCGTCGGGACGTGGGACGCGCCGTGATACGCTCACGCGTCGTGCAGGGGAGCGCTTCAGGAAGGGCTTCGCGAAGCGCACGCGCGGCGCTGCTCGTCGTCGGGGCGCTCGCGCTCGGGCCGCAGCCCGCCGCGGCCGACACGCCGACGCTGCGCGCCACGCTCACGTGCACGCCGGTGAGCGAGGCCGGCCGCGTGCGGTGCGAGGTCGAGGCGGTCGTCACCGGCGCGCAGATCAAGTGGGCCGACGCGGAGATCCTGCAGGTCCCCGACCACGTCACGGCGCTCAAGGGGCGCATCGGCCCGCGCGACGCCGCGGTGAGGGAGCCGCAGATGTGGCGCTTGTCGCTCGCGCTCGTCGCCAAGCGCGCCGGATCGGGGCCGGTCGTCGTGCGCGTGCGCGCCGTCGCGTGCCAGCCGCTCCCGGCGGCGCGCGAAGGCGAGGCGCCGAAGGAGTCGTGCGCGCCGCTCTCGCTGGAGGCGACGGGTGAGGTCAAGGTCGGGAGCCCGTGAGCCCCGCTACGCGGCGAGCATGCCCTCGGCGCGCATCCACGTGACGCACTCCGTGACGATGTCGCGCAGCGGCAGCACCTCGTAACCCAGCCGCTCCTCGGCCTTGCGCGAGACGACGCGGATGCGCTGGCAGACGAGCTCTGCCCCCTCGCGCGTGATGTCGGGCTCGACGCCGCGCACTCCGCCGACCCAACCCTTCACGGTTCCCATCACCTTCAGGATCGCGCCGGGTACGGCGCGCGCCTTCACGGGCTTTCCAAGCACCTCGCCGATCGTCGTCGTGAACTCCGCGAAGGTCGCGTGTACGCCGCCGAGGAGGAAGCTCTCGCCGGCGCCGCCCACCTCGATCGCGCGGACGTGGGCGCGGGCGATCGCGCGCGCACCCCCGAACGGGCCCGAGCCGGGCGGGATGCCGGGGAGCGTCGCGTCGTTGACCATGCGGATCATGCGCGACCAGTTGTGCGTGTCGTAGCGGCCGACGATGTGGCCCGGGTTCAGGATGACGGCGTCGAGGCCGCGGGCGCCGGCCTCGCGGACGACGCGCTCGCCGAGGTGCTTCGTCCGCTCGTAGTTGATCCACGACGACGCCCCACGCTGCGGCGTGGACTCGTCGAGATCGCCGTCGCCGATCGCGAACGCCGCGAGGCTGGAGGTGAGCGCGAAGCGCTTGGCTTTGGCGGCGAGCGCGGCGTCCACCATCGCGCGCGTCGCGTCGACGTTGTCGCGCGTCTGCTCGTCCCGCTTCTTGCTCCACATCGAGGTGTTGGCGGCGACGTGGAAGACGGCGTCGACCCCGGCCGGGATCACCTTCGTGAGCGCCGCCGCGTCGGTCATGTCCGCCGTCACGAGACGGACGCCGAGCGCGGCGAGCGGCGCGACGTTGGAGGACGGGCGGTGGAGGCAGGTGACCTCCCAGCCGAGGGCGAGCAGCTCGTCGACGAGGTTTCGCCCCAGAAACCCCGTGCCCCCGGTGACGAACGCGGTCTTCATTAAGCACCGCAGCCTAATGCAAGATCGTCGCGCGCGTCGCCGCGCCCGCGTTGCCCAAGAATTTGCCGGGTCTCGTGCGGGCGAGCTTCAATGACGCATGCACCTCCCCGGCCGCCTCCGCGCCACGACCCTCGGCGATCTCCTCGGCACGCTGCACCGCGCAGGCGCCACAGGGACGCTGGAGCTCTGCGAGCTGCGCGGGCGCGTGCACCGCGTCCACATGCTCCGCGGCTACGTGGCCGCCGTCGAGCTCGACGGCGCGAGCGCGTCGCTCGCCGAGATCCTTCGCCGCAAGCAGGCGGCCGACGAGGAGACGATCCGGCGTTCGCTCCTCCGCGCGATGGCTTCGCGGCGGCTGCACGGCGAGGTGCTCGTGCGCGAGTTCCGCCTCTCGCCGTCGGTCGTCGACGACGCGCTGCGCGCGCAGCTGCAGAACCGCCTCGAGGTCCTCGATCAGCTGGAGGACGCGCAGCTCTCTTTTCGCGTCGCCATCCGCGCGCCGCGCGGCGCGCTCACGGGCGACCCGCTCAAGGTCAGCGAGTTCCTCGGCGGTCGCCGCCGCGCGCGTGATCGGACGCACGACGCGCGGCCGAGCCGCCCGCACGTCCCCGCCCACGCGCAGCGCGGGTTCGGCGCGGCCGCCGCGGCCTGCCAAGTGCTCGGCGTCGCCGACGGCGCCGACGACGCCGAGGTGAAGCGCGCCTACCGCCGCCTCGTCCACGCGACGCACCCCGACCTGCACCCTGGCGCGAGCGCCGAGGAGAAGCGCGCGCTCGCGGCGCGCTTCCAGCAGATCACCGAAGCCTACCGCCAGCTCGTCGCCTGAGCGCCGATGCAGGCGCTCGAGTCCATCCTCGGCTCCCTCTCCCTCTTCGAAGGCTTGCGCGTCGACGAGGTGGGGCGCATTGCACGGCGCTTCGAGCTGCGGGAGCTCAAGGCCGACGAGCGCATCGAGCTGTCGGACGACGCCTCCTCGCAACGGATCGCGGTCGTCGTCCACGGACAGCTCGCGCTCCTCGTCCGCGCTCGCGGACGCGAGCTGCGGTCGACGCTCGTGGCGGGCGATCGCCACGGCGAGATCGCGCTGCTCGCGGGCAGCGCGCGGCCGTCGTCCTTGACGGCGCTCGAGCCGTCGACGGTGGCGCTCCTCGACCGCGGGGGTCTCGACGCGATCCTCGCCGAGTTCCCGGCGGTCGCCCTCCCGCTCGCGACGGAGCTCGCGAGTGAGCTGTCGTTCGCGCACGATCTCGTCCGGCAGCTGCTCGAGGTGTGGGCCGAGGGCCTCTCGCCGGATCAGCACACCGCCGCGTTGGACGAGCGACGCGTCTCGCTCGAGCGCCGCGGCGCGCGGGTGACGCGACTCTCGCCGCGCGCGCTCTTTCACCGCACGGTCGTCGAGCAGGGGGCCGAGCCGCCGTTCTGGGCGATGGTCGGCTTTGTCCTCTCGCTCGGCGGCGCGCGCGCGGTCGTGGGGCTCATCCTCAAGTACGGCCTCGAGAAGCGCCTCTTCGCGCTCGTGCCGGGCACCGACCCCAACCCGATGCACGTGCACCACTTCAACTACGGGCTCGTGCTCGTGGCGACCGCCGGCCTCGCCGCGCTCTTCCCGTTCGGCCGCCGCGCGCTGCGCGGGCTCGCGCTCACGTTCGGGCTCGGCGCGGGCCTCGTGTTCGACGAGTTCGCGCTCTTCTGGAACCTGAACCCGGAATACGCGCAGGCGCTCAGCCTCTACTCGGCGGCGATCGCGCTCGCGGTCCTCGTGAACCTCACCTACTTCCGGCGCTTTTGGCTCGCGCTCGCGCGTCGGGCGTGGCTGCGCGCGCGAGGGGGGCGATGACCCGCTCGCCCGCGGAGGGCCTCCGCAAGGTCGAGTTCCTCGGCGGCCTCGACGACGAGACGCTCGCGGCCCTCGTCGCCACCGGCCGTCCCGAGCGCTTCGGCGACGGCGACCGCATCGTGACGGAGCTCGAGTTCGGCGCGGACGTCTTCGTCATCCTCGACGGCGTCGCCGAGGTGAGCGTCGAGCCGCGGGCGGGCGAGCGACAGGTGCTCGGCGCGCTCGCGGCGGGCACGGCCGTCGGCGAGATGTCCGCGCTCACCGGGGAGCTCCGCTCGGCCACGGTCACCGCGCGCGGCGCGGTCGAGGCGCTGCGCATTCCGCGCGCCGCGTTCGCCGACCTGCGCGCGCGCCGCCCCGAGGTCGCCGTCGCGCTCGTGCGCGTCCTCGCCCGGCGTGTCGCCGAGGCCGAGCGCGCGGTGGACGAGCTCCTGTCGGCGCCCGCGGACCAGGCGCCGCCCGCCGCGCAGAAGGGCAAGGCGGTGCGCGGCTCGATCGGGCGCGCGTGGGCGGAGCTCGTCACGAGCCGCGGCCGCGACCTGGGCTTCCTCGCGCTCGCGGCGTTCGTGCTCGCGCTCGTCCTCGTGCGCGCGCTCGTCTTCGCGTCCTTCCATTTCGACTACGCGCCGCGCGCCGTGCTCCGCGCGGCGTACATGTCCGGCTTCACGCTGCTCGCCGTGTCGGCCGGCGCGTCGCTCCTCACGTTTCGTCCGGCGTGGCGCCGCGGCATCGCGCTCGCGTACGGCGTCGCCTGCGCGCTCATCGCCAACGAGCTCGGCGTGACGCTCGCGTTCGACATCTTCTTCAAGGACATCCACCACGCCGATCCCAACGTCGCGTTCGACGTCGAGCGGCTGTACCGCCGCGCCGAGCCGCTCCGCGCGATCACGATCGCGCTCGTCGTCCTCGTGCAGCTCGCGTACTTGCGCCGCTTCTACCGTCGCGCAGCGTTCGTCGTTCTCACGCGCCTGCGCAAAATCGCGTCGCGTCGTTGACCGCGCGGCGCCGACCGATTGTGCGATTCGTTCGCTCGCGAACGAATCAGTGCATCAAATTCAGCTGCGCCAGCTGCAGCCTGGCCTCGGGCGTGTAGTGCGAGTCCGGGAAGCGGCGAATCAGCTGCCGCCACGTGTTCTTCGCGTCGTTCCACGCTTGGCTCTCCATCTCGCAGAACGCGAGCTGGTAGAGCGCGTCGTCCTGCACCTCGCGGTCGGGCGCACCCTCGGCGAGCTGCTGGAGGATCGGGATCGCCTCCTTCTGCCGCCCGAGGTGCCGGTACGCGTCGGCCAGCGCGAGGCGCACGCTCGCCGCGATCGTCGAGTCGTCCTTGAACTTGAGCGACTCCTCGAGCGCCGTCGCCGCCTCTTGCCAGCGCTGTACGCGCGATTTGTCCTGCCCCTGCCAATACGACTGCGCGGCGAGCTCGTTCTTCGCCCGCTCGACGGCGTCGGTGAAGAACGCGAGCTCCGCCTTGCTGAGCGGCTCCTTCTTGATGGCGTCGAACTGCTCGACGAGCTCCACGCGCTTGCCTTGGCGCACGAGCTCGTAAAACTGCGCGGCCTTCGCCTCGGCGCGGGCGCGGTCCTCGTCGCGCTTCAGGGCGTCGCGCGCCTCTTTGCGCAGGCGCTCGTTGTCGGCGCTCTTCTGCTCGGTCTCGGCCTTGACGGCGTCGACGCGCGCGTCCCACGCGAACTTGAGCGCCGCGAAGACGACGAGAACGAACACGACGTACGCGACCCCGCTGTTCCACGACAGGCGCCGCTCGTAGCTTTGCTGGCGCTTCGCGATCGACTTGATGTCCGCCGAGAGGGCGTTGGTCAGGTTGTTCGTCTTGATGACGAGCCCGCGCGACTCGATGATTTCGCGCTTGATTTCGCCTAGCTCGTCGTCGACCTCGCGCATCTCTGGCCCGCCTGACGACCAGCCTTACTTGCGATCGCCGCGATCGTCCAGCGCCTGGCAAGCCTTCCTTGCTTGGCCCCCGCCCTGCGTGCTACTCCCCCCGCCTCCGCCATGATGACCACGGACATTCGCAAGGGCCTCCGCATCCAAATCGACGGCGTTCCGTTCCACGTCGTGGAGCACACGTTCGTCAAGCCCGGCAAGGGCCAGGCGTTCACGCGCGCCCGCATCCGCAACCTCACGAACGGCAACGTCGTCGAGCGCACCTGGAAGAGCGGCGAGTCGGTCGAGATCGCGGACGTCGAGGAGCGCAAGATGACGTACTCCTGGGCGGAGACGGACACGCTCGTCTTCATGGACACGAACACGGGTGACCAGATCCACGTCGAGAAGGGCAAGGTCGGCGACGACGCGCGCTGGCTCGCCGAGGGCCTCGACGTGAACGTCACGCTCTTCAACGGCAACCCGATCGGCATCCTCTTGCCGCCGAGCGTCGTCATGCAGATCGTCGCGAGCGAGCCCGGCATCAAGGGCGACACGGCGAGCGGCGCCACCAAGCCGGCGACGCTGGGCACCGGCGCGGTCGTGAACGTGCCCCTCTTCATCAAAGAGGGCGAGTGGATCAAGATCGACACGTCGTCGGGCGGCTACCTCGAGCGCGTGAACAAGTAGCGTCCGGCCTCGCCCGCTCGTCGCGACGTCCGCGTCCGGTCCATGGTGTGGCCGTGTGACGTCGGGGCTGGCGTGGGTGGGGCGCGGGTGAACCGCCGGATCCAGCGGCGTCTCCGGCGCGATGTGGAATCGTCGCGCCGGCGCGGATTTTGTGGTCCCTGGGGTGCGAGCGCGCGCGCAGGGAGGGCGGAAATTGACGGCCGCTTCGCGCCTGTGGAGCGGGGATCTCCGTGGCCCAGTGGATGCACTCGCAGGGTGAATGCGCAACATCACCCCGAACGCCCTCGCCTTGCAGGCCCTGCTCGCCGTCGTCGCCGCGCACGCCGCGGCGTGCGCCACCGCGCCCAGCTTCGGCAGCTTCGGCGACGGGGAAGGCTCGGGGAACGGCGCGGCCGCGGGGACGGTGAGGAGCGCCGACGGCGGCGGCGCGTACGATCGCGGCGGCGGCGGGAGCGGCGACGGCACAGGCGGCGGCGGGCTTCCGTGCGATGTGAGCGCGGTGCTCGAGAAGAACTGCGCGACCTGTCACGGAGCCACGCCGTCGTTCGGCGCGCCGAACGCGCTCGTCACGTACGCCGATCTCACCAAGTCCGGGCCGAGCGGCAAAATGTTCGACCTGGTTCAGAAGCGCATGCACGCGACGCAGGGCGTGATGCCGCCGTCGCCCGCGTCGCCGCTCGGGGCGTCGGACCTCGGCGTCTTCGATGCGTGGGTGGCGGCGGGCGCGTCCGCGTCGACCGCGGCGTGCGGCCCGTCGGGCGCGGACGCCGGCCCTGCGGTAAAGCCGCTGTCGTGCACGCCGGACACCTTCGTGCGCGCCGGCACGCCCTTCACGATGCCCGCCGGCAAGGCGGACATCTACATGTGTTACGGCTTCGAGGCCACGACGACGGCGAAGCGTCACGTCGTCGGCTTCGCGCCGAAAGTCGACAACGCCAAGATGGTCCACCATCTCCTCCTCTTCCAGGCGGACGCGGCGTACGGGACGACGCCGCAAGAGTGCTCGTCGACGACGAGCGCGTCGTGGCGCCTCGTGACGGGGTGGGCGCCCGGCGGCCCGAACATGGAGACGCCGCCGGAGGCAGGATTTCCCGAGGATCCGGGGACGACGCACTGGATCCTTCAAGTGCACTATAACAACACCTCCGGCCAAGCCGCCGGGCAGGTCGACCGCAGCGGCTACGATCTCTGCACGACCGACAAGCTCCGCCCGAACGACGCCGCGGTGATGGCGCCGGGCACGCTCAACATGACGCTGCCGCCGCGCGCGACGACCGACATCACGTGCGACTGGAGCCCGCTGCTCATCGGCAAGGTGCACCTCTTCGGCGCGACGCCGCACATGCACAAGCTCGGCACCAAGATGAGCACGTACGTGACCCACAACGGCGTGAAGACGAAGATCGTCGACCAGCAGAGCTTCGACTTCAACTACCAGTCGGCCTTCCCGGCGAGCGCGGACCTCGAGGACGGCGACACCGTCAGCACGCGCTGCGCGTGGAACAACACGACCGACACCGCGGTGAAGTGGGGGGAGAACACGACCGACGAGATGTGCTTCAACTTCATCCCGTACTACCCGAAGATCGATTCGCCGCTCTGGTCGTGGACGACGCCGAGCATCCTCGGGAGCTGCCACCCGACGGCGCCATGAAATGAGCCGGTGACGATTGCAAAGCCCGGGAAACGGGCCTAAACCCGAGGGCATCGATCTCTACGGCAACAAATCCGGCCTCTCGCCGTCCGCGGTCAAGACGCTGGAGCGCATTTACCGGCGCCGCGTCCCGCTCGACAACATCTCGACGCCCGAGCTGACACGCTCGCTCGTGGACGCGTCGATGGAGACGGGCCGCCAGGTCGGCGCGCTCGTGCACCGCTCCGGGCAGGTCGACTACGTCGTCGTCGGCGACGCCGGCAAGCTGATGCTCCCGGACATCGGGCGCCTGCGCGCCGCCGAGGGGCGCTTCCGGGGCCTGCGCCTCGT
>JAYVXL010000114.1:0-8373 GCA_043785185.1 Myxococcales bacterium | reverse complement strand
CCCGAAGGGCCTCTGCCTCCACGAGCCCGTCCACGTCACGCGCGGCACCGAGGAGATCGAGCTCGCCCTCACCAAGTGCGACGGCAGCCCCGCGGCCGGCGCCGCCGACAAGATGGGCGTCATGCTGAGGCCCGGCGGCACCGACAAGCCGGCCGTCAGCATCGACGCCGGCCTCGTCGAGCGGCTCGGCCTCGTCACCGAGCACTTCGCGAAGGCGGGCGTGACCCGCAAAATCAGCATCGTCTCCGGCTCGCGACCGAGCTCCGCCGGCAGCTACCACGCGAGCGGCCGCGCGATGGACTTCCGCCTCGACGGCGCGCGCAACGAGGACGTCGTCGCGTTCTGCAAGACGCTCGGCGACACCGGTTGCGGTTACTACCCGAACAGCTCCTTCGTCCACATGGACGTGCGGGACCCTGGAACCGGCCACGTCGCGTGGATCGACGCGAGCGGACCGGGCGAGGCGCCGCGCTACGTGTCGCAGTGGCCGCCGCCGAACGCGCCCGCGTCCGCGCCCGGCGCGGCGCCCGACAAGAAGGAGACGCGCGCGATGATCGAGGACCTCCTCGCTACGATCGAGAAGGAGCTCCCGCCGCTCGCCCCCGCGAATCCCGCTTCGCCGAAGGTCGACGCGCCGCACGCCGACGCCCCCGTCGTGCTCGCGGCGCCGGTCGCGCCCGTGGCGCCGGCCGACGCGCCGTATCTCCCCGCCCCGAAGGCGGACATGGAATGAACGCTTTTTTGCGTCCTTAGGCTTCGCTTCTTCTTTTTTTCTCTCCGATCGCGCCGTGTAGGCGAGGCCGCGACGTCGTCGCAGGAAATCGTTGCCGGTCGGACGACCGACCAGCATGGTCGCCCGCGTTACCGGGGCGGGCACGGTTTCGCTCGAGGAAATAAGCCGTTTGGAGCGTGCACGCGCCGTGCATAATGACGGTCATGTCCTCCCGTTGGCTTGCGGCTCTTGCGATCGTTGTCCTCGGTGCCGCGCCGCTCGTCACGTACGGGTGCGGCAGTAGCAACTCCACCATCGATCTCGGCGACGCCGGTGACGAGGGCGGCGGCGGTGGCCTGGGCGATGGCGGGGCCGACGGGCAGTTCGGCGACGGCGGCGGCGGCGGCGGCGGCGGCGGCGGTGACGCCGGGGCTCCGTTCGGCAACGACGGTGGCTGGAACGGCGGCGGGGACGGCGGCGGCACGCTCGCGTGTCGCCCGCTCGGCCAGAACTGCGGCAAGACGGCGGACTGCTGCTCCGGCAACTGCCTGGGAGGCTCCTGCCAGCCGCCCGCGTGCACCGGCGACGGCAAGGCGTGCGCGACCGGCGCGCAGTGCTGCGGCGGCACCTGCACCGGCGGGACCTGCGCCGCGCTCGGCAACGGGTGCAAGACGCTCGGCAACCCGTGCACGGCGGGCGGCGACTGCTGCTCGACACTGTGCGTCGCGGGCATCTGCGGGCAGCCGTCGTTCTGCGGCCAGAACGGCGATATCTGCGCCGTCGGCAGCGACTGTTGCGGCGGTCTTTGCACGAAGGCGGCCGGCGCGGCGTTCGGCACGTGCAGCCAGCCCCCTTCCGGCGGCGCGCAGTGCAGCATGGTCGACGGCGTCGTTTGCGCCGGCACCTCCGGCACGCTCCTCGACGGCGGCGTGCCGCCTCCGAACGACGGCGGCATCCCGGCGTGCGGCGGCGCGTGTTGCAGCCGCTCGTGCGCGCCTTGGGGCCCGACCGGCGTGCTCATCTGCCAGCCTGCGACCGGCTGCAAGCCGGTCGGCGAGCTCTGCGCCGCGGACACCGACTGCTGCGGCGGTCCCGGCGTGCCCGGCCCGCTGCCGCCGAGCGGCAAGACCGTCGTCTGCAACATCGTCGCGCCCAGCGTCATCGGCGTCTGCGCCAACCCCCGGGGCTGCAAGCCGAACGGCGACATTTGCCGCCTGCAGACCAACTCGTGCAACGCGACCGACGAGTGCTGCTCGGGCAACGTCCAACAGAACGACACCTGCAAGCAAGACAACCTCGGGGTGCCGCGGTGCACCAACGTGCAGTGCGCGCAGCCCGGCGTCGGGTGCGCGACGAGCGCGGACTGCTGCGACGGAAAGCCGTGCGTGCCGAACCCGAGCGGGACGCCGCCGTTCGTCTGCGGCGCGACGATCTGCCAGCCGACCGCCGGGACCTGCACCGTCAACGCGGATTGCTGCCCCGGCAACATCTGCCACATCACGCCCGGCTCGACGAAGGGGACCTGCCAGACCGAGCTTCCGCCGCCGGGCGGCGGCGGCGGCGGCGGCGGGGACGGCGGCACCGGCGCCGGTGACGCAGGAGGCGGTACAGGCGGCGGCGACGCGGCGCCGGCGTGCTCGCTCTACGGCCAGACGTGCACGACGGCGTCCGACTGCTGCAACAACGTCCCGTGCAACGGCGGGCGCTGCTTCATCCTGCAGTGAGCGGGTGGCTCCTCGTGAGCGGACTCGTCTGAGGTCGCGAGGGCGCGCGGTCAGAAGCCGGGCGTCGTCGCGACCGGCTTCGGGCCCCCCG
This sequence comes from Myxococcales bacterium, assembly GCA_043785185.1. GTDB lineage: Bacteria > Myxococcota_A > Polyangia > Polyangiales > Polyangiaceae > JANYHK01. Next base: position 5,846 of record JAYVXL010000114.1, on the reverse strand, counting down.
TCGGCGCCGGCGCGGTGGGACGGCGGGTCGGCGCGGCCTTCGGGACAGGCCGCGCGAGGGCGGGCACGCTCGGCGCGGCGCTGACCGGCGGCTCGGGGGCGGGGAGCGCGGTCGCGTTCGGTGGGGCCGTGTTCGCGGCGCTCGCGGCGGAGGCGGGCGCAGCCGTCGCCCCGCTCGCCTCGGTCGCGGGGCTCTTCCTTCGCATCGCGACGAGCGAGCCCGCCACCGCGACCGCGAGCGCGAGCGCCGCGCCGGCGGTGACGATCCACCCCGCGCGCGGCCGGCGCAACGGCAAGACCAGGTGCTCCGACGCGAGCTGCGTCGGCGGTCCGTCCGCCGCGAGCGCGGCGAGCTCGTTCTGCGGCTCGAGCGACTGCAGCGCCTGGGTGAGCTCCGCGTCGGTCGCGCCGAGCGCGCGGCGCAAGCTCTCGGCGAGCTCCGACGCCGTCGCGTGGCGCTCGAACGGCCGCTTGGCCAGCGCGCGCCCGAGCTCGACCCAGAGCGCCGGGGGAATGGACGGCGACGGGTCGAGCTCGCGCTCGAGCACCGCCGCGAGCGTGGCCGCCGAGCTCGAGCCGAGGAAGGGCGACGTCCCGGTCATCATCTCGACGAGCATCACGCCGACCGCGAAGACGTCGGCGCGCCCGTCGATGTCCGGCTCGTTGCGAATTTGCTCGGGCGCCATGTAGCGCGGCGTTCCGAGCGTGTCTCCCTCGAGCGTGAACGCTGCGCCCGCCGCCGGCGCCTTCGCGATGCCGAAGTCGACCAGCTTCGGAAGGACGATCCCGTCGGGGTCCACCGTCAAAAAGACGTTCCCGGGCTTCACGTCGCGATGGACGACGCCGAGCCGGTGCGCGTGGGCCAGCGCCGACAGGATGGGGAGGACGAGCGCGACCGCCTGAACGGGCGAGAGCGACCCACCGTGGCGCGCGACGCAGCGATCGAGCGGCTCGCCGCGGAGCAGCTCCATCACGAGCGCGAGCGAGCCGTCCGGCTCGTCGAGCAGATCGAACACCTGGACGATGCTTCGATGGGTCACGAGCGCAGCCAGGCGAGCCTCGTGGCGGAACCGCTCGGGCGTCGCGTTCGTCGCCGGGCCGCCGGCGTCGCTGCGCCAGGTCTTGAGGGCGACCTCCGCGTGCGTGGTCTCGTTGCGGGCGATCCACACGGCGCCCATTCCGCCCGTGCCGATCTGGCGGAGGAGGCGGTATTTGCGCGCGACTACGGCGCCGACCTCGTAGACGACGGAGGAGCCCATCTCGCAGCAAGTGTATCCGAGTGCCCGCGCGCTCGCACGGACCGGGAGTCAGGGGCAGGTCGCGGTCATTTTGCAGGTCGCGCTGCTCACGTTGCGCGCGCAGCAAATCTCCGAGGCCGGGCAGGGCCCGCAGCGGCCGCACGAGGTCGCGTTGCACGTGCCGCGGCACGGCGTCGTCCCGCAGCAGCCGTCGAAGCCGGGGGGCGCGGCGCTCGGGCACCCCCCTCCGCCGCCGTCACCGGAGCTTCCGCCGTCCCCGGAGGCGCCGCTCGCGCCGGACGTGCCGCTCGTGCCCGAGGCCCCTGAGCTTCCGGAGGTGCCGGAGCTCCCGCCTTCGGCGGATCCGTCGCCGTCGCCGTCGCCGGCGTCGACCCCGACGAACGTGATGTCCGGCACCGCGCCGCACGCGGCGACGCCGAGCAGCGCGGCGGCGAGGAGCGCGACGACGAGCCGCTTCAAAATGCACCCCGCACGCCGTCGAGGCCGAGCGTGGCGGTCGGCCCCTTCGGCGCGCCGCCCGATGGCGCCACGACGAAGTAGACGCCGGCGGCCCCGGTGAGCGCCGCGACACCCGCGAAGACCAGCGCGAGCGGGCCCTCGGCGAGCGCGCGCGAGCGCGACGACGTGAGCTCGTCCTGCCGGCTCGCCGGGCACTGTCCGCCGGGGCAGGCGCCCGTGAGCTTGTCGATCTCGCCCTTGCGCAGCACCGCCGTCACCACCGTCGCGACCGCAAAGGCTCCCGCCGTCCCGAGGAGCACGTACCCCAGCGAGCGGTCGCGGGGCGCCTCGCGCGTCGTCGGGTCCGCCGTCGCCCCTCCGCCGGCCGCAGGCGCCGCCGCGGGCGCCGCGGGCGGTGACGCGGGGTCGAGCGGAATCTCGAGCGCCACGCGCGCTTGCTCGCGGACGCTCACCTTCGACGCGAACGGCGCCGCGCCGGCCGCCCTCGCGCGCACCTCGTGCTCGCCGGGGTCGAGCAGGATCGGATCCCCGCGGAGCGCGCCGCCCGTCACCGGCTCGGCGTCGACGGTCACGACCGCATCGGACGGCGCGCGCGCGGAGAGCTGCAACCGCAGCTCGGGGATGCGCGCTTCGAGCACGCCCGTGCGCTCTTGCGCGCTCTTCACGACGCCCTGCTCCTCGGCGTCCGAAGTGACGGCGGCGCCGATCGCGCGGAAGTCCGCGAGCGCGCTGCGCAGCTGGCCCAAGCCCTCCTCGCACGAGGCGATGCGGTAGCGGACCGAGAGCGTGCTCTTGGTCTGCTGCACCGCGCGGAGCTTCTCGAGCGCCGCTTCGTAGCGGTGCTCCTGCTCGTCTTTGAGCGCCTCGGCGAAGAGCTTGCGCGCGGCGGCGAGCTTCTCGGCGGACGGCGGCGGCTCGGCGGCCGCGACCGGGGCGGCGCCGCTCGCCACGCACAGGCCGAAGAGGGCGGCCGCCAGCGCGCGCTTCACGTCGGGTCCTCGTCCGCGAGCGCGACGCCGTACAGGCCGCGCTTCTTCAAGATGTCGCGCAGGTGGTGGCGCGCCAAATCGGCCTCGCGCGCGGCCTGCGACAGGTTGCCCTCGCAGCGCTTCATCACGAGGCGGAGGTACGCCTTCTCGAAGCGATCGATCGCGCGGTCCTTGGCCTCCGAGAACGTGCCGGACAAATCGAGCGCGCTCCGCTCGTCCTGTGTCCCTCGGAAGCCGAAGCCCTCGCCCGAGACGTCCTGCCGTCGGATGAGCCCGTCGTGGGCCATCGCCGCGGCGCGGACCAGGACGTTCTTCAGCTCGCGGACGTTGCCCGGCCACGGCTGCGCCGCGAGGTGCTCGACCGCGCTCGCCTCGATCATCGCTTGTACGCCGACGTCGCCGAGGAGGCGCTGGCAGAGGAGCGGGATGTCCGCCGCGCGATCGCGCAGCGGCGGAATGTGCACGCGGACCTGCGCGATGCGGAAGTACAAGTCCTCGCGGAAGCGCCCTTTGTCGATCTCGTTGCGCAGATCGCGGTTGGTCGCCGCGATGACGCGCACGTCCACTTTGTGCGGCACCGTCCCGCCGACGGGCGTGACCTCGTGGCGCTCGAGCACGCGCAGGAACTTGGCCTGCAGCGCGGCGGGGAGCTCGCCGAGCTCGTCGATGAAGACCGTCCCGTGATGGGCGGCCTCGAAGTAGCCGGGGCGCCGCTCGCTGGCGCCGGTGAACGCTCCCTTCTCGTGGCCGAAGAGCAGCGACTCGGCGAGGCTCTCGGGGAGGGACGTCGCGTCGATGACGATGAACGGGCTCGCGCGGCGTGGCGACGCGGCGTGCAGCGAGCGCGCGACCTCCTCTTTGCCCGTCCCGGTCTCGCCTTGGATGATGACGCTCAGATCCTTTGCGGCGATGCGTTCGAGCGTCGCGAAGAGCTCGCGCATGGCCGGCGCCGCGCCGACGAGAGAGCCGAAGCTCTCGCGCCCCGTCGTCTGTGGCGGCGCCGCGTCCTGGTCGGCCTCGACGCGGAGCGTGGTGTCACCGACGACGACCTCGGCGCCGATCGAGAGCGTCGCCTCGTAGAGGCGCGTCGCGCCGCTCCATGTGCCGTTCCGGCTGCCGGGATCGCGGACGCGCAGGCCGCCCTCGACGCGCGAGAGCTCGAGGTGCACGCCGCTCACGCGGGCGTCGGGCAGGACCAGGTCATTGGTCGGGTGGCGGCCGACGGTCGCCTCGGTTTGGCGCACGACGAGACCGCGCCCCTTGCCCGGACCCGACGTCGCGTTGATGCGAATGACGGCTTGCTTCGCGCCCACGCCGCTGCGCGGGTTGGCTTCGGTCGCATTGGCGTTCGAGTCGGAACCCATCTCCCACAAGAATACGCGAAATACGCCGCCTTCGCCGCGAAACCCGTCGTCTCTCGAGGCCTGCGCCGGCCGATCACCCGATCGCGCAGAAGCCTTCGTAGTCGACGTAGCTCGTGATCGTCGGCGACGTCCCGCACGCCGGGCAGCTCGGGTCTTTGCGGAGCTTGAGCTCGCGGAACTTCATCTTGAGGCTGTCGTACGTGAGCAGTCGACCGACGAGCAGATCGCCCTTTCCGAGGAGGATCTTGATCGCTTCGGTCGCTTGCAGCGTGCCAATGATGCCGCACAGGATGCCGAGGACGCCGGCCTCTTGGCAGCTCGGCGCGAGGTGCGGCGGCGGCGGCTCGGGGTAGAGGCAGCGGTAGCAAGGGCCGCTCGCGATGCCGAGCTTCTTGGCGGCCTTGTCGGGCACGAACGTGGTGCACTGGCCGTCGAAGCGGAAGATCGAGCCGTGCACGACCGGCTTGCCGAGGAAGATGCTCGCGTCGTTGACGAGGTAGCGCGTCGGGAAGTTGTCGGTCCCGTCGACGATGACATCGTAGTCGGCGAAGAGGCGGTCGACGTTCGAGCTGTTCACGCGCTCCTCGTGGCCGACGACCTTCACGTCCGGGTTCAAATCCGACAGCGCCTTCGCCGCGCTCTCGACCTTCGGCATGCCGACGCGGCTGGTGGCGTGCATGATTTGGCGCTGCAAGTTCGACGCGTCGACGACGTCCGCGTCGGCGATGCCGAGCGTGCCGACGCCGGCCGCGGCGAGGTAGAGCGCGGCCGGCGAGCCGAGGCCGCCTGCGCCGAGCAGCAGCACCTTGCTCTTCAGGAGCTTGGACTGACCGACGTCGCCGACCTCGGGGAGAAGGAGGTGGCGCGAGTACCGATCGCGCTGCGCCTCTGTGAGCTGCGGTGGCGTGTCCATCGGAAAGCCGAGGTCCTTCCACCGCACGAAGCCGGGGTTGGCGGTCTCGACGTTCGTGTAGCCAAGCTCCGCGAGCGTCTTGGCCGCGAGCGCCGAGCGCGTTCCGCCGGCGCAGTAGGCGACGATCTTCGCGCTCTTGTCGGGGATGCGCTGCTCGACCTGGATCTCGAGGAAGCCGCGCGGAATCGAGACGGCGCCCGGGATGAAGCCGGCGCGGTACTCCTCCTTCTCGCGCACGTCGAGGAGCACGTACGGCTCGCGCGCGTCGAGGCGGCGCTTGAGCTCGTCGAGCGAGACTTCCTTGGTTTCCTTGCGAACGGCGGCGATGAGATCGGTGTAGGTCACGGGGGCCATGGCCTCCGTAGGATGCCAGAAGACGCGGCCCGGTGGCGCGCCCGTCGTGCGGGCGGGCGGCGAACGGCGTCAGGGGCTGGCGATCGCGAGTGGGCGGGCCGGCATCGTCGCGCGCGGGGCGGCCTCGAACGCGAGGCGCGCCGTGGCCTCGGGGACGGTGACGGCGCCGGCGAGGAGGAAGCGGACCGGCACCTCGATCACGGTGGCCTGCGGGCCGGGGGCGAGCGTGCGGCGGATCGACAGGACACCTTGGACCTGGCGGACGTCCTTCATCGGCTCGGCGAGCGTGACGCCGGGCGGGAGGGGGACGCGCACGTCGGCGGTGCGCGACGTCGCGGCCACGTCGGCGTCGCGGAGGACGACGCGGACGAGGCCGCTGCGCCCGGCGCGCGCGCCGGACGGCCACGTGATCTCCGCGTGCAGCGCGCCGCCCGCGAAAGGCTCGGGCAGCGTCCACGGGCGAAGCCCCGGGCGCTCGAGGCGGACGAGGAGCGCGTGGCCCGCGACGG
>JAYVXL010000113.1:0-24355 GCA_043785185.1 Myxococcales bacterium | reverse complement strand
ACGCCGGCGGCACGGTGCTCGGGCTCGAGATCGCGCTCGACGGAAAGGCGACGCACGGGCCGTACATCCACGACGCGGGCGCGCCGATGGTGTCCGGGCGCTACGGGCTCGGCTGGGCAGCCTCGCGGCGCGGCGTCGAGACGACCGACGGCGGGCTCACCTGGACCCCGGTGGAGCTGCCCGACATGCTCGTCCCGCCGCGCGCGGCGACGTCGCGCGCGTGCGGTCCGATCGGGTGCAGCGCCGCGGGCTGGCTCCGCGTCGGCTGGGGACCGCCGCGTCACGCGCCGGCCCCGGAGCTGCCGGCGCCGACCAAGCCGAAGGTCGCGCGGCCGAGCGAGCCGCTCCAGCTCGTGTGCGAGCCGGTGATGCCCGCGCCGCCGCCGGTGCCCGAGGCGCGACGCGCGCCGACCACGCCGGAGCCCTCGGCCCGCGGCAGCGTCACGATTTCGCGAGGCTCGACGATGCCGCTGCCGAGCCCGTGGGGCGGCGCGGTGCTCTCGATTCTCGGCGGCGCGAGCGGGATGGATCTGCCCGCGTTCTACGTGACGCCGCCGCCGACGCTCCACCCCGATGAGCGCGGCATCACCGTCGAGGCCGGCGAGCGCCTCGAGCGCGCGCCGCGCACCGGACCGCTCGCGCGCGCGTACGCGTGGGGGCCGCGGACCGGCGAGTGGGAGCACGCCGGCCGCTGGCTCGCGCGCTGGGTGTCGCCGTTCGGCGGATGGAACGAGGTGCGCTCCTCGGCGATCGCGCAGCCACCGCAGCTCTTGCTCGACGCCGCCCGATTCACCTCGCCGAGCGCGGTGCCGGTCCTCGCCACGTGGCAGCTCGGCGCCTCCGATGACGGCGCGCACGCGCTCCTCGCCGCGCGCAAGTCGTCGGGCCGCGGCTTCGAGACGACGCTGTTCGAGCTCGAGGAGGGGCGCGCGCCCGTCGAGGTGCGACGCGCGGACGGCGAGGCGCTCGGCGAGCTCGAGTCGTCCGTGCGCATGGGCGGCCGATGGTACGTCGCGACGCCGCCCGGCACCGAGTGGACGAGCGTGATCCTCCAGCTCGAAGGCGCGAGCGCGCGCGAGCTCGCGCGCATCCCGCGCGCGGGGATGGACTCCCGACCCACGGGCGCGCGCCTGGCGCGGCGCTCCGACGGACGCGCGCTCGGCTTCGTCGTCGACGGCCAGCCCACGCCCGATCGCCCGGGCCCGCAGCGGTGGGTGCTGCCCGTCGACGTGGAGACCGGCGCGCCGGGCGAGCCCGAGCCCCTCGGCGCCGCCGACCTCGGCGACCGCGCCGCCGTGCCTCTGTGCGGCGAAGACGACGCGGGCTGGGTGCTGGACATGCCCTGGAACCTCGGCGCGCGCCTCCAGATCGCCGGCAAGAGCGCCGGCGCGCTCGCCACGACGGACGCGCGCGTGCGTGTGAGCGCCGGCGGCGCCGCGTGCGTCGAGCGCCTCGCCGGCACGATGGGCGCCCTGGGCGGCGAGCAAACGGCCGCGCTCGTTCGCGTAGGCGGCGTGAAGGCGGCGGCGCCGGGCTCGATTCCGGTCGTCGTCATTTCGACGGCCTCGCGGACCCAGCAAATGCGTTACCCGCTGCGCTGCACCGCCGCTAGAGGCCCCGAAGCGTTCGTGAAATGACCCTTTCAAACTTGAACGATGCGGTGGCAAATTCCGGTTCGAAGTACGCGAAATGTCGCCCGAGCCGGTTGGCACACCGCGTGCTCTCCCACCGAGTGCCTGCGTGAGGTGAGGCTGCCCCCCCGGCCCCTTTGCGTAGGCACTTTTCTTTTGTCCGTGGCGTATCGGTGCGCTTGCGAGCGGCTGGCGAGCGGCCGGCGAGCGACCGTCGAGCTGGTGCGTCAGGCGCCTCGGCGCGGCGCTCGCGGCCGCGTGGATGGGCGTCCCAACCTCGGGCGCCCGCGTCTCATTTGCGCCGCGCCGCACTTCCCCGGAGAGGGAAGCCGCGGGATCGGCGGGCAGGCGACTATGCTTGCCGCCGTGAAACGCCCCCTTGGTCTCCTGTTCTTCGCGCTCTTGCTCGACTGCCGCTCGACGGCGACCGTCGGACCGGCCGCGACGCCGCCGGCCACGCTCCAGCCGGGGGAAGTCTGCGACACCAACAGCGCGAGCACGCCGGCGCTGCACTTCGACCCGCCGCGCGTCGTCGTCGCCCCCGGTCAGACGCGACCGGTGACGCTCACCGTCGAACCCGACCTGTGCACGCCGATGAAGGCGACGTTCGCGAGCGCGAGCGTCGGCGTCGCGCAGCCGCCGGGCCCGGCGACGCTCGACCTGCGCCACGCGACGTACGCGTTCACCGTCACCGGCGGCGCCCTCGGAACGACGCAGCTCACCGCGACGCTCCCGCCGACCGCGGACGGCGTGACGCCGTCGAAGGCGCTCGAGGTCGAGGTCCGTGATCCGGCGATCCCCGCGTGCGCCGACGCCGCCGCGCAGGGGCAGACGCTCGACGGCCAGCACCTCGTCCTCCAGGGTACGGGAAAGCTCGCGCAGGCCTCGCTCGGCGTCCCTGCGGGCGCGCTCACGCCGGGCGAGCCGACGTCGCTGCCCGCGTCGTTCCCCGCCACGGTCGCGTGCGCGACCGACCTCGCCGCGCAAGCGCCCGGCAAGCCGCTGGCGCTCGGGCCCGCCGTGACCTTCACCATGCCGGGCAGCGAGCGCGCGCTCCGCCGCGAGATCGATTTCGCGATCCCCGTGAACCCCGCGGCGTTCCCGCCCTCCGCGCGCATGCGCCACCTTCAGGTCCTGTTCTCGAGCCCGCGCGCGCGAGCGCCGCGCGCGATCACGATCGCCAACCCGCGCATCGAGAAGGTCGGCGACGACTACGCGCTCAAGTTCTCGTCGCCGTGGGTCGGCACCTACCAGGCCGCCGTGCCCGCCGACGCCGGCACGCACCACCGGTCGCGCCGCCTCACGCACCGCGCCGTCGTCGGCTTCTCGATGGGCGGGATCGGCGCGTCCGTCTTCGGGCTCCGCCACCACGATCAGTTCGACGCGATCGCGCCGATGGGCGGCCCCGCCGACTGGACGTGGCTCCTCTGGTACATCGAGAACTACGCGCTCAGCGGGTTCTGCCCGGAGGGCGCGACCGACTGCAAGCAGCTCGGCCCCGGCCAGTACCCCATCGACGGGCCGCTCGCGCACACGATGGACTTCAACCACTTCTGGTACCAGCAGGGCAGCGGCAACGGCGGCCGCTTCCCGCGCAGCGAGTACCTCCAGATCTTCCAAGATCTCTCCATCATGATGGGGAACCCGGCCGGGCAGAACGCGGACCCGAGCTTGTGGTTCCTACCGGCCGGCCTCAAGGCGACGGACAAATGGGTCGTCGGCGACACGACGGGGATGGCGCCCGGCGTCGACTGCAAGATCACGGTGGACCCGATCTCGAAGGATCCGGCCGAGGCGCAGATGCAGCAGGCCCAGAGCCAGTGCTACGCGTACCGCTGCGCGGTCGACGCGAACGGCCGCCTGAAGAACGGCTACGTCGCGCCGACGGGCTACTACGACGCCAAGTACAACCCCACCGGGAAGTACCCCGTCATCAGCTTCTGCGACGCGATGCTGGACGACAAAGATCCGGCCAACGCGAGCCCGTACCTGGACACGTGGACGCAGCCGAAGGGCGGGGGCGGCGCGCCCGTCATGATCGCGCTCGCGGTCGATCGCAACGGCAACGGCGTACGCGATCAGGACGAGCCGGTCCTCTCGCAGGGCCACGAGCCGTACGACGACACCGGCGAGGACGGCCTCTTCGACGCGCAGGAGCCGGGCTACGATCCGGTCAAGAATCCCGACCCGAACCAGGACGACTACGACTACCAGATCAACCCGAACGGCACCGAGGGCAACCACCGGCACGAGGACGCCGAGCCGTTCAAAGACTTCGGCCTCGACGGCGTGCCGAACACGGCGAACCTGAACGTCGCCGGCGACGTCGGCGAGAGCGACGGCAAGTACACGCAGAGCAAGGGGCTGGACGGCTTTTACGCGAACGACGCGCACGGCATCGTGCACCAGTGGAACACGGCGATCCCGGCGAAAGCGCTCACCGACGACGCGCTCCTACGCTTCGACGTGTGGACCGACGGCGGCGTGCGCGATCTGATGAACTTCGCCGTCTCGTCCAACCACCTGAACGGCGCCCTCGCCGGCCGGCACAAAGCCGACGGCACGCCGCTTCGGACGGCGGCGTACTACAACGGCTTCGACTCCCTGCCCGGGCAGACGAAGGGTCGCCCGCAGGACTACGTCGGGGCGAACCTCTTGTGGGCCGACATCCCCGACTTTCCGAACGTTCGCTACGGCGCGGTCGACGCGACCGAGCAGAACGTTCTGCGCGGCGACGGGCAGCACGTCGGCACGGCGGATCAGCTCCTCGCTCGCCTGGAGACGTCGTTCTACTTCGTCGCCAAGAGCTGGGCCGACGCCGACCGCTCGCAGACCGAGCTCTCGCGCACCAACCAGGAGACGACGACGATCAACGAGCTTGGCACGGACTGCGAGCTCAACGGGCGCTGCGAGAAAATTTTCACCGGCCCTTCGACCAAGCGCACCGGTCCCGTCGCCGTCACCCTGCCGCCCGGCTACGCGAACGAGGACAACCGCAAGCGCGACGTGCGCTACCCGGTCCTCTACGTGCTGCACGGCTACGGGCAGGACCCGCGCGACCTCGAGGCCGTCGCGCTCATCACCAACAACTTCATGAACGCGGCGGAGAGGTCGTACGCGACGCGCATGCCGAAGTTCATCGTCGTCTACGTCGACGGGCGCTGCCGCATCGGAAAAGACGGCAAGCCGGAGTGCATCCGCGGCACCTTCTGGAACGAGTCACCGCAGGCGGACGGCCCGAAGATGGACTCGTGGTTCATGGAGGTCGTCGACTACATCGACAAGAACTACCGAACGATGGCGCCATCGACGACCGACGTGACGGACTGACCCGGCGCGCGTGTCACGCGCCTTTGATCGTCAGCAGGCCCGGGTCCCACACGACGACGTCGGCTCCCTGCTCCTCGCACACGAACGTGCGCTGATCGTCGCAGAGCTCCTCGGGCTGCAGCAGCTTGCCCGTCTTGATCTCGAACACGTACGCGTGCAGCGGGCACACGACGCGATCGTCGACGCGGAAGCCCTCGCACAGGCTCGCGCCCGCGTGGTTGCACCCGTCCTCGATCGCGTAATAGCGGAGCCCGACGCGCGCGACGAGGACGTGAAACGGCGGGTAGTCCAGCCGCATCATCGGCGCCTCGCCCAGTGACTTCTTCGTCAAGCGCCCGACGTACTTCATGCGAGGATCAATGCAGCGTGCGGTGCTCGGTCTTGCGCAGGCTGCCGTGCTGGAGCGCGAGCTCCGCGGTCACCATGCGGACGCGCTCCGTCACGTCGAGCGTCTCGAGGATGCGCTGGCGCGCGGCCGCGTCGATGACGAGGTGGTGCGCGCAGAGGTCCGCGATGGCGCCCGGTTCGAGGCTCGGCGGGAGCTTGAAGCTGAAGCTCTCGTCGCGGCGCGCGACCTCGCCCGCGAACGACGTGGCCTCGGCGAGCAGCGCCGTCCGCTCGGCGACGGGGACGACGGACGGCACGTCCGGCAGAATGGTCGCGCGCGCACGGCGGTAGGTCGGGATGAAGGGCTTCTCCTCGAGGCGCACGCGCGCGACGCCGTGGAGCAGAATGGTCGAGCGGCCGTCGGCGAGCTGCTGGTGCTCGACGATGTACCCCGCGCCTGCGATCGAAGAAAAGCGCGGGTTCCCTTCGGCGTTCAGGTCGTGCGCGTCGGGCGTGAGCGCCATCGCGATGACCTTGTTCGTGCCGAGCGCGTCCTTGAGGAGGTCGCGGTACCTCGGCTCGAAGACGTGGAGCGGCAAGAGCGCGCGCGGGAAGAGGACCACCTGCCCGAGCGGGAAAACAGGAATGTCCGAGAGTGCGGCTTCGAGGCTGCGTTGCTCGTCGTTCATCTGCGCTCCTTTCAGCCCCCGAACATTTCGACCGCGCTGCCGTTCATCGCGACCGGCGCGTCGAGGGCAGCGTACACAACGAGCTTGGCCACGTCTTCCGGCGTCATGCGCGGGGCGAACCCGCTGCCCTTCAGCATGTCCGTGTCCGTCGAGCCCGGCAAGACGGCGAGCGCCGAAAGGCCGGTTCCCGCCAGCTCTTCCGCGAGCGACTTCGTGAAGCCAACGACGCCCCACTTCGACGCGCAGTAGGACGACTGGCGCGCGGTGCCGAGGGTCGCCGAGATGCTCGCGACGTTGACGACGCGCCCGCGCTTCGCGGCCAGCATCGCGGGGAGCCACGCGCGGGTGACCAGGAACGTGCCCTTGAGGTTGACGTCCATCACCAGATCCCAGTCTTCGTCGCTCATCTCGTGGATGAGCGCGCGACGCACGACGCCGGCGTTGTTGACGACGACGTTGGCGGCGCCGAGCTCTGCCTGGGCGCGGGCGTGCGCGCGCGTGACCTCGCGGGAGCTGGCGACGTCACACGAGAGCGCGAGCGCGCGGCGGCCGAGGAGCGCGATCTCGGCCGCGGTCTCCTCGAGCTGCGCCGCCGTGCGCGCGAGGAGCGCGACGTCGTGCCCGCGCCGCGCGAGCGCGACCGCGACGGCGCGCCCGATGCCGCGCCCCGCGCCGGTGACGACGGCGACGCCCTCGCTCATGACCCCAGCCCCAGCGCGCGCTCGGCGGTCGCGCGCTCCTCGGCGGTGACCGCGCCGCGGAGCGCGAACGTCTCGATGCGCGCGCCGTGACGGCGCTCCGCGCGGTGCACGACGCAGCCGTGCGCGAGCACGAGGCGGCACCCCGCCCACGCCGGGCTCAACGCCGCGAAGAGCGCGTCGGCCACCTGCGCGCCGATCTCCTCTTGCAAAGCGAGCCGGTGCGCGAACGCGTCGACGACCTCCACGAGCGCGCCGAGGCCGACGATCGCGCCGCGCGGCGCGAACGCGACCGCGGCGATGCCCGTCGCGGGCAAGAGGTGATGCGGGCACATCGTCGTCACCGGGGTGTCGCGGAGGACGACGATGTCCGACGACGCGCTCTCGAGGCGGTGCTTCGCGAGCCGCGCGGCGGCGTCCTCGCCGTAGCCGTCGAGGAGCTCGTCCAAGTACGCGTCCGCGACGCGCGCGCCCGTGCCCCGCAGCTCGGGGTCGCGCTCCGGATCGCGGCCCAGCGCGCGCAGGAAGGCCTCGATGGCGGCGGCAGCGGCGGCGCGGTCGATGGGCATGGGTCCTCGCGCGCTAGTTGAGCAGCCGCGTGCGGATGCTCGTGCGCAGCTCCTTACGAGCAGTGTAGCCCTCGTCGAGCGCGTGGTAGTGCGAGACCTCCTTCTCGCCGTACCGCCAGCACAGCCACACGAGCTTGCCCTCGACGGTGCCGTAGAAATCGAGGAGCCCCATCCGCGCGTCCTTGAGCACGGCGCCCATCTCCTCGAGCGACTTCCAGCCGACTTGGTACTCGTCGATGCGGATCATCAGCTCGCGCTTCAAGTCCGCGACCTCGTTCGTGTCGGTCTCCGCCAGCGCGATGGCCTCGGGGACCTCGCCAGTGAACGCCGCCAGGTCGCGGAGCTTCTTCTCGATCGCGGTGCGGCGCTCGAGCTGGGCCGCGACGAGATCGCTCAGACGGGGGATGAGCGCGTTGATCCCCTCGATCGTGAAGACCTGCGGAGGCTTCTCCATCGACCAAAGATACCGCGGTTTGGTCAGCCTCGCATCGCCTCCATCGGGTCCGTTCCGGCCGCGCGCCAGGCCGGGACGATCGACAGCGCGACGAACGGGGCGAGCACGGCGAGGGCGACGCCGATGAGCTGAGCCGCGTCCACCGTCGGGGTGAGCGGAGCTTCCGGGTAGAGCACGCTCCAGCCGACGAGCGCGGGACGGAGGCCCGGCGCGCCGAGGAAAAACACCCACCCGTAGGCGAGGACGAGGCCGAGCGCCGCGCCGAGCGCGCCGACGAGGAGCGCCTCGAGCATCTTCGCGGAGAGGACGTCGCGGGTGCTCCATCCGGTCGCTTTCAGGATCGCGATCTCCCGACGCTCCTCCGGGCCGAGACCGCTCGCGCGATCCCACGCGAGAATGAGGAGCGCGAGGATCGCCGGGACCGTCGCCGCGAGCACGAGCCCGGCGCGGCGGCCGTACGCGAGCGCGTACACGCGGCCGAGCAGCTCCTTCTCGACGACGCGCGTGCCCGGCAAGCGCTCGAGCACCGTGCGCGCGACGACGCGCGCCTCGTCGGGGTTCGTCACGGTGAGCGCGAGGTCGGTCGCCTCGCCGTCGGGCATGCCGAGGATCGCGCGCGCGTCCGCCTCGTCGCAGAGGATGACGTCCGCCGTCCACAGCTCGACGGACGCGTCGAACGTGCCGGCGAGCGTGAGCAGCGGTGACGGCGTCGCGCTCGGCAGCTGCAGGCCGTCGCCGGGACGCAGGCCGAGCGCGCGCGCGAGCGTCGTGCCCGCGACCATCTCATGCGCGCCCGGCGCGAGATCGCGCCCGGCGGAGAGCGCGCCTCTCGGCGCGAGCGAGAGCGCAGGCGCGCCGGGCGCGGCGCCGACGACCGTGACGTTGCCTTGCAGCGTGGGCAAAAACAGGTACCCCCACACGCGCGGCGTCACGCGCGCGACCGAGGGGATCCCCGCGAGCGCCTTCACGTCGTTGAGCTTCAGCGTGCTCGGACGGCCGCCCACGAGGCGCTGCACGACGACGTCCGGGAGCGCGGCGCGGGCGCGCTCGGCCTCGCCGCGCAGCGCGTCCGCGAGGAAGAGGACCGCCGCCACGAGCGCGACGGCGAACGCGAGGCCGCCCGTCAGCGCGACGGCCTTGGCGCGGCGGCGCGCGAGCGTGCCGAGGGCGTACGCGAGCATCGCGCGATTCACGGCGCGCCTCCGCTCGAGGACGGCGACGGTGACGGCGGCGCGCGCGGCGCCGGCGCGAGCAGACGCCGCGTCTCGCGCATCCAGACCTCGCGCGGCGGGGCCATCGCGCCACCGGCCGGGTCGGGATCGGGCAGCGCCGGCCCGTCGGCGAACGCGGCGCCCGGCTCCTCGAGCGAGGGCGCGCGCAGCCACCGGGCGCCGCCCGAGAGCGCGAGATCGCTCGTCGGCAGCCGCGGCGCGAGCTCGGCGATCGCCCCTGCCTGGGCGGCCCGACGCGCGCGCGCGTAGCGTGCGTGCACGCCGATCAGCGCGATCGCGGCGGGCAAAGACACCAGCATCGCGACGGCGATCCCCGCCCTGCCCCTCGTCGGCCTCACGAGCCCCCGAAGGCGATGAACAGCTTGGTCATCAAGAAGTCCGCGATGAGGATCGCGATCGACACGACGACGACCGTGCGCGTCGTGCTCGTGCCCACGCCCTCGGTGCCACCGCGCGTCTCGAGGCCGAAGTGGCAGCCGGTGATCGCGATGATGAAGCCGAACACCGGCGTCTTCGCGAGCCCCGCGAAGAAGTCCGCGAGGTGCAGCGCGTCGAGGGCCGAGCGATAAAAGAGGAAGGGAGCGATGTCGAACTGGACATCGCAGATGAACACGGCGCCGATCGTGCCGAGCACGAGCGCGTAGGTGCCGAGGATCGGCATCACGATCATCGCCGCCAGCACGCGCGGCAGGACGAGCTTCTTCGCCGGGTCGGCCCCGAGCGCGCGGATGGCGTCCACCTGCTCGGTGACGTTCATCGCGCCGACCTCCGCCGCCATGCCGCTGCCGATGCGCCCGCCGACGATGACCGCCGTGAGCGTCGGCGCGAGCTCGCGCGCGAAGGAGAGCACGACGACGCGCGGGATGTACTCGAGCCCGCCGAAGCGCTGCAGCCCGAACGCGAACTGGATGGTCATGACCATCCCGATGAAGACGCTCGTGACCGTCACGATCCCCATCGATTTGACGCCGAGCATGAAGAGCTGGTGCATCGTCGACGACGTCTCGAGGGGCCGCTTGAGGAGGCTGCCGAACGTGCGGCCCGAGAGCAGCGCGACCTTGCCGAGGTGCTCGACGAAGCGCGTGACGCGGCCCGTGTACTGCGCGAGCAGCGACTCGGGCGGCGGCGGCGGCGCGAGCGAGCGGCGGCTCTCCGGTCCCGGCGGGATGGTCCCGGCGGTCACGGCGCGTCGCCCTGCGCGGCCGTGTGGAAGCCGCGGACGAACGCCTCGAACGCGGGCACGCCGGCGGCGGCGAGCGCGGGCGCAGCGACGAACACGAAGTCGTAGACGCAGCCGTCCTTCTTGAGGACGAACACGTCGAAGTCGCGCAGCACCCCGTCGAGCTTCGCGGTCATCCGCGTGTGCCGCGCCTCGCGGCCGTCGAACGGGAGCGTCTCCTCGGCGACGGTCGTGCGTTCGGTCGTGCCCATCACGAGCTGGTTGGTGAGCGCGACGAGCGGCGCGTCGCCGTCCTTCTCGCCGCACCGCGCGTTCACGAGCGCGGAGGCGTCGTGCGCGTCGTCGCGGAACGCGAGCGCGGCGTCGGTCACCTCCACGCGGCGCCACTCCGGCGGCACCTTCGGCACGCGGAAGGCGATGGCGCCGCGGCGGTAGGTCGTGCCGTCGAAGCCGGCCTGTCCGCCGCCGCACGAGGCCGCCGCGCACGCCAGCGCCCCGTACGCGAGCGAGGTGACAGCGACGGCGACGCTGCGGAGCATGGCCTTGAATAGCATGTTCGCACGCATGTTCGTCCACGCGGCTGCCGCGCGCTTGCGGTAAGGTTCTCGTCCCAGATGAGCCTGCGCCTCTACAACACGCTCTCGCAAAAGCTCGAGCCGTTCGAGCCCAAAGTCCCCGGTGTCGCCACGATGTACGTCTGCGGCGTCACGCCGTACGACCTCTCGCACGCCGGTCATGGCCGCGTGTACGTCGTCTTCGACGTCCTCGTGCGCCACCTCACCGCGCGCGGCTACAAGGTCAACTACACGCGCAACGTCACCGACGTCGACGACAAGATCCTGAACCGCGCGAAGGACAACGGCGAGGACCCGCTCGCCCTCTCCGCGCGCATCTGGGACGGCGCGGCGGCGGATCTGCGCTCGATCGGCTGCGCGAAGCCGACGCACGAGCCGCGCGTGTCGACGCACATCCCCGAAGTGATCGAGCTCATCGAGGCGATCCTCCAGAAGGGGCACGCGTACGTCGTCGACACGCCGAAGGGCAAGGACGTCTACTTCGAGGTCCGCAGCTTCCCGCCGTACGGCAAGCTCTCGCGCCGCAACATCGACGATCTGCTCGCCGGCGCGCGCGTCGACGCGAACGAGCTGAAGCGCGATCCCCTGGATTTCGCGCTCTGGAAGGGCTGCGAGGCGACGGAGTGGGGGTGGCCGAGCCCGTGGGGTCAGGGCCGCCCGGGCTGGCACATCGAGTGCTCGGCGATGGCGAAGAAGTACCTCGGCGAGCACTTCGACATCCACTGCGGCGGGATGGATCTCATCTTCCCGCACCACGAGAACGAGGTCGCGCAGAGCGAGAGCGTTTGGGGCCCGGAGTTCGCGCGCTTCTGGCTGCACAACGGCTTTCTCAGCGTCGACAGCGAGAAGATGAGCAAATCGCTCGGCAACTTCGTCACCATTCGTGACATCACGAGCCGCAACGACCCCGAGGCCTTCCGCTACTACCTGCTCGGCACGCACTACCGCGGACCGCTCGCGTTCGAGGTGGAGAAGCTCGAGAGCGGCCGCGTCGTCTTCCCGGTCGTGGACGAGGCCGAGCGGCGCGTCGACTATCTGTACAATACACGCGACGCGCTCGTGGCGGCCGCGGCCGGCGCCGAACCGAAGGTCGGCAACGTGCTCCAGGGGCAGGCGAAGATCGTCGAGGAGTCGCCCGCGAAGGTGCTCGGCGCGCTCGACAAGGACCTGAACACTCCGCAAGCCCTCGCGGCGCTCGCGGATCTCGCGAAGGCCGCCAACGAGATCGTGGTCCAGATCGGGAAGCTGAAGGGCCAGAAGCCGGCGCAGGACGAGGCCCGCAAGCTCGCGGCCGCGGCCGTCCACTCGCTCGACGGCTGCGTCGCGGTGCTCGGCCTCATGCAGGCCGATCGCGACGCCTACTTCGCGCGCACCAAGGCCAAGCGCCTCAAGATCAAGGGGCTCGACGCGAGCGACGTGGACGCAAAGGTCCGCGCGCGGGCCGAAGCGCGCGACGCGAAAGATTGGAAACGCGCCGACGAGCTGCGCGCCGAGCTGACGGCGATGGGCATCGAGCTGCTCGACGGGACGGGCGGTTCGAGCTGGAGGGTGACGATTTGAAACGGCTCATCACGGGCGCGCTCGCCCTCGCGGCGCTCGGTGTCCTCGCGATCGGCTCCCTCGGGTGCCCAGGCCAAGGCTCGTGCAAGGCGTACACGGCGCACGGCTTCTCCGGCCAGGACTGCGGCGGCCGCGGCGGCTACCTGTGGAACGGCATCTCGTGCATCTACGGTCACGAGTGCGTGTGCACGGGCGAGGACTGCCAGCGCGTCTTCGCGACGCAGGACTCCTGCGAGACCGCGCACATTCAGTGCCCTCGCGGCTGATCGGCGCGGGCTCGAGGCGGCGAATGAACCAGCTCGTGCTGTTTCTCGGGGTCGCGGCGGTCGGCAACGTCGTCTACCACGTCGCCCAAAAGGCGATGCCGCCGGGCGGCAACCCGATGGTCGTGCTCATGGGCGTCTACGCCGTGGCGTTCGTGCTGGCGGCCGCGACGGCGCCGCTGTTCGCGACGCCGACCCCGGCGTCGTGGTGGTCGCAAGTGGCGTCCTGGCAGGTGCTCGTGCTCGGCGCGGGCGTGCTCCTCATCGAGGTCGGCTTTTTGCTCGCGTACCGCACCGGCGCCCCGATCCTGCAGTGGTCGGGCGTCGCCGTGAACGCCGCGGCGGCCGCGATGCTGCTGCCGATCGCGGCGCTCGCGTTCAAGCAGCCGTTCTCCTTCGTGCGCGCGGTGGGGATCGCCCTCGCGCTCGCGGGGATGGCGCTGATGGCGCGCTGATGAGCCGAGCGGGCCTGTCTTGCCGTCGGCGACCGACGACGATAAGCCAGTCGACCGAGAGGTGACCCATGTCGACAGCCGAGATCGCCAAGAAGTATTTCGCACTGGTCAAAGAGCACAAACACGAGGAGTGCCTGAAGGAGCTCTTCGCCAAGGACGCGGTCAGCGTCGAGGCGGCGACCCCGCCCGGCGGCGAGCGCACCGCGAAGGGCCTCGAGGCCATCGCGGCCAAGGGCAAGTGGTGGGGGGAGAACCACACGATTCACAAAGCGGAGACGTTCGGCCCGTACCCGCACGACGACCGGTTCGCGGTTCGCTTCCTCTACGACGTCACGAACAAGCCGAGCGGCAAGCGGATGACGATGGACGAGGTGGGCCTCTTCACCGTGGCGAACGGCAAGATCGTCAAAGAAGAGTTCTTCTACACGATGGGGTGATTCGCGCGGCCTGAGGGCGGGCGGGGTGGACGGAGCCCGTCGAAGCTCCCTCCCCCGCGCGCCTTCGGTCGACCGTCAGTCGGCCTTCAGTCGACCGAGCCGAGCTTGCGCTCGATCGCCTCGATGTGCGCGCGCACCTCGGCGTCGTCGACGCGGAGGGCTTCGACCTTGCGCACGGCGCTCATGACCGTCGTGTGATCGCGGTTGCCGAACGCGCGCCCGAGCTCCGGGAAGCTGCACTTGAGGCGCTGCTTGCAGAGGTACATCGCGACGTGGCGCGCGAAGGCGACGCTCTTGTGGCGGTCCTTCGAGAGCAGCTCCGCGGTGCGCAGCTTGAAGTGGTGGCAGACGATGCGCTGGATGTCGTCGACGCTCGCCTCGTTGAGGCGGGCCGTCGACGCGGTGGCGATCTCCTGCCGCGCGAACTCCATGTCGACCGGGCGGCCGAGCAGGCTCGACTTCGCGGCGAGGCGGATGAGCGTCCCCTCGAGCTCTCGGACGTTGCTGCGCACGGACTGGGCGAGGAAGACGACGACGTCGTCGGCCATCTCGATCCCCTCCGCCTGCGCCTTCTTGCGTAGAATGGCCACGCGCGTCTCCAGTTCGGGCCCCTGGATGTCGGCCACGAGGCCCCAGGTAAAGCGCGAGATGAGGCGCTCCTCCATGCGTTCGAGCTGCTGCGGGTACTTGTCGCTCGTGACGATGATCTGCTTGTCGGCCTGGTGAAGCGCGTTGAACGCGTGGAAGAACTCCTCCTGCGTTTGCGTCTTGTTGGCGAGAAATTGGATGTCGTCGACGAGGAGCAGATCGCACCGCTCCCGGAACCGCGCGCGGAAGTCGTTCATGCGCTGATCCTGGAGCGCCTGGACGAACTCGTTCACGAAGCGCTCGGCCGAGATGTAGACGATGCGCGCGCCGGGCCGCTCCGAGCGGAAGCGGTGCGCGACGGCGTGGACGAGGTGCGTCTTGCCGAGACCGGTGCCGCCGCAGAGAAAGAGCGGGTTGTGGCGAGGGCCGCCGCCGCCGGCCGCCGCGACCGACGCCGCGTGGGCGAGCTGGTTGGACGGTCCGATGACGAAGTTGCCGAACGTGTATTTCGAGTTCAGGCCCTCGATGGGCGGCGCGACCGCTTGGACCTTATGGTTCGGCGGGCTCGGCGGGCTCGTCTGGGATGGCGCCGACGCGGCCTGCGGGGCGCCCGCGGCGACCGGTTCACGGCGCGAAGCCGGCGCCGCCGAGCCCGGCGCCACGTCGTCTGCGCCGACGATGAGCGCGCGCATGCGGACCGACGGCGTCACCGGACGCTCGACGACCGGCGCGTCGAGCGCGACGTCGATCGACCACGCCACCTGCACGCTGAGGCCGCTCTTGCTCGCGATGAAGTCGGCGAGCGTCGGCACGAAGTGCTCGTCGACCCACTCGCGGACGAACTCGTCGCGGGCGCGGAGACAAAGCACCCCATCGGTCAGTCCGTCGAATTGGACCCCGCAAAACCATTGGTCGAAGGTCGCGGGAGACTTCTCCCGCGTGTACCCGACCGCCTCGTTCCACAGCTCCCGCGGAGCGCGCAGCATGCCCGATTGCACCGTTCGCCTCTGAACCTTGCAGAAGATGAAATGCGTCCGACAACAAGAAACATTGTACTTCCGAGCGGTTTCCCACCGCTCGAAGATACGTCCACACAAGTTATCCACAGCCTGTGGAGAGCGAAGGGATGGAGCTCGGGCCCCCCTCGGTCCTCAGGGTGCAGGCTAAAGCCCGCCCTTGCTCTGTCCGACCAACTCGAAGCCGTTACGAAATCCGAAGAACTGCTGCCGATCCGCCGCTTCGAGGAAGAGGCAGCCAACGCTCCTCTCCGCGGGTCAGTGTGCAGCCATGTCAATGTTCGCCGCCGAGCAAGCCCTCCCCGCCCAGAGGGAGGTGAGGATCGCGACCGACGGCGGTTCGCGACGCGGCGGGCCAAGACCCACAGGGACGCGAACGAGAAGGAGCTATCACCGCGAACTTCACCTCGTCACGCCGATTGTTCAGTTGGTGCGCAAGTTGCTAACTTCCATGACTATTATTGCTTGTACTGCACCCGCGAAATTTGTTTTGCGCCCCTCCGCGAAGGCGAACGGGTGACAAGTGTGCGACGCGACATCTTAATCAGCGCGCGGGCGGGGCACGGGTAGGATCAACCCCCTTTTTTCGTGCCGGATCGCTCTGTCAAGGGTGACCGATCCCGCCTGATTTACAGGGTCTTGGGCGGATCCCGCCGAGGCGCGGCCCGGGCGGCGTCCGGCCGCGGGGAGGCGGTTTCTTGACTCTTGACGCGCGGCACCAGCTGAGGTGGGCGGTCGCCAGCCGAAAATTATCCACATGCCGGGGGCCTTGATAGGGTCCGCGCCAGTGCAACCTTCACGAGCCTGCCAAGGGTGCCTCGATCGGGCGCGCCCCGCGGCGTCCACAGCGTCCGCTTTTCGACGCGCCCGCAGGTACGCGGCGACCGCCGCAGCGCTCGCGTGCGGCGTCCTCGGGTCGCCGGCGGCGCGGGCCGAGCGCGCGACGACGTCGCCGGAGCAAGGCTACGACCTCGGGGACATGCAGAGCCCGCGATCGATCGCCTTCGGCGGCGCGCAGACGGCGCTCGGCGTCTCTACGATCGCCATCTACGACAACCCGGCGAACCTGCCGCTCGCGCGCGTCTACCACTTCGAAGGGATGGCGGCGCTGTCGCCCGAAGCGCGCCGTCAGAGCTACGGCGGCGCGGTCGTCGACTCGAACACGAGCCGGCTCGCCGGCGGCTTCGCGGGCACCTGGAACATCATGGACCCGGACGGCATCCACCGAACGTGGACCGATTTGCGCCTGACGCTGGCGTACCCACTCGGCGACAAAATCTCCGCGGGCGTGACGGGCCGCTACTTGCGCGCGGCCCAGTCGCTCGGCACGGGGCCGCTCGGCCCGAGCCTCGCGTCCGATGGCACCGGGAGCTCGCCCATCCTGAACCAGTTCACCTTCGACGTGGGCGCGTCGGTCACGCCCATCCAGGGCGTGCACATCGGCCTCGTCGGCAAGAACCTGACGAACCCCGGGATCGGCCTCGCGCCGACGCAGGTGAAGGGCGGCATCGGGTACACGAACGAGTCGTTCTCGCTCGAGGCCGACGGGCTGGCGGACTTTACGACGTGGTCGCGCACGCGCGGCAGGCTCATGGTCGGCGGTGAGCTGTTCGTCGCGAGCCACATCCCGCTGCGCGCCGGCTACCGCTACGACGACGGGATGCGCACGCACGCGGTGAGCGCGGGCGCGGGCTACGTCGATCGCAAGTGGAGCTTCGAGCTGAGCGTGCGGCGCGACGTCGTGGGCGACAACCCGTCGACGCTGATCGGCGCGTCGATCCGCTACTTCTACGAAGCGGGCGCGAGCAACCCGGCCGACGACGGCGACGCGATCGGCTACTGAACGGCGTAGCGAACGCAGAGATCGTCGCTCGCGTGGCGCACCGCGAGGACGGGGGCGATCGGGAGCGGCGCGCTGCCGGCGTCGGCTGCGGGGACGAGCGGGGCGAGCTTCGGCGTGACGGCGAGCGGGTACGGGTCGGCGTCTGGTCCGCACAGGCGCGCCTCGGCGCGGGTCAGCTTCACGCGCGCGCTCGCGCCGGCGAGCTGGACGCGCCCGAGCGTGAGCGGCTGGCCTCCGCTGGCGCCGAGGCGGACGACGAGCTCGCGGGCGTGCGCTTCGTCTTCCTGCGGCGGGTCGAGCAGCGAGCGCACGCGCAAGACGGCCATTCCGCCGGGCGTGACCGCCTTCTTGAAGGCGGCTTCGCGAACGTGGAGCACGGCGCCCGCCATCTGCGGGCGGCCCAAGAGCGCGTGCGCCGTCGCCGGACGGCGCGGCGCACGATGGATCGGCACGGGCTCGCCCTCGTCGTCGCCCTCGGGTTCGAGCGCGCCGTCGGGCGCGGCGAACAGACGCGCGTCGAACGCGCGCGGCGCGCCCGGCGCACCGAAGGCGACGTACAGCTCGAGATCCCCGCCGCGCCAGTCGCCGCGCGGGAGCGTGAGGTCCTCGTTCACGACGACGTGATCGGGCGCGACCTCCACCCGCACGCGCGAAACGCTCGCGAGCATCGGCAGCGGGGACGAGGACTGCGCCTCGCTCGGGGGCGCGCCCGCGGCCTCTGCGCCGGGCAGCGCCGCGACGCCGAGCAGGCCCAGCGCCGCCGCCCGCGCCGCCCGCATCACGCGACGGCCCCCTCGAACGCGCGCGCCAGCTCCCGAGCGCAGCCCGGCTCGAGCTCCGCGCGCTCTTCCCACATCGGCGCGCTCGCGCGGGCGCGCAGGTAGAGCGCGCCGCGCGGGTTGCGAAACCAGTCGGCGTCGAAGCGATCGACGAGCTCGCGCGCGAGCGGCAGCGCCGTGAGGAGCGCGATCACGCGCGCGGGCTCGTCGTCACGCGGCGCGGGCCAGGCGAGCGCGAGCGCGTCCGGAAGCGCCGCGCCGAAGACGTCGACCATGAGCTCCTCGAAGCGGCCCGGGTCGCGCGCGAGGAGCGCGCGGGCCGCGGTGAAGCGCGCGGTCAGGAGGAGCGAGCGCGCCATCGTGCGCGCCTGCGCCGCGGCGACGCGGGCGACGTTGCCGAGCGCGCGACGTTGGAACTCGGGCGACGCCGAGAGCGCGCCGAAGACCGCGGCGTAGCGGTGCGCGTCCACCGGGCTGGGATCGCTCGCCAGCGCGAAGGGCAGGCTCGGCGCCGGGCCGGCGGCGCGAAACGCGAACCCGAACGCGGCCAGCGCGCGCGCGAAGCTGGACGCTCCCAGCGCGGCGGGGAGCGCGCCGACGTCGAGCCGCAGGCCCGCGATGAGCTGCGGGAAGAGGTCCACGAGCCAGCGCGTCTGCAACCGCGCCGGCCAGCCCTCGGGCGCGGCGCGCGCGACGCCTACCGTGAGCGCCACCCACGCCGACGGGGGCGCGTGGCTGGGCCCGTCGTCCTTTGCGCGCGCCTCTTTGCGGAGATCGGTGGCGACCGTTCGCGTCTCTTTGAGCAGCGCCTCGCACGCGGCGAGCACGGCGGGCGCGGGGACCTTCGATGCGAGGGCCCACGTGCCCGCGGCGCCGAGGCGCGCGGCGGCCTCCTCTCGGCGCGCGCGACGCTCACGGAGCGGCGCGCCCACGGCGCCGGCGCGCTCGGCCGCGGCCGCGAGCCACGCGTCCAGCTCGACGCGCGTGAGGGCGCGCGGCAGCTCGCGCAGCGCCTCACGGTAGCTGACGCGCCGACCTTCGGTGAGCGCGTGAACTGCCTCCGGCGCCGCGGCGATGCGCGCCGCGTCGACCTCGAGATCGAGCGCGATTCGCGCGAGGGTCAGGTGCGCGACCCAACGCGCGAGCGCCTCACGCAGCGGCGTGTCGGCACCCTTCGGGCGATCCTCCGGGCCGAGCAGCTCCAGGTACGCCGCGCGCCCGGCGACGTGACGAAACGCCTCCAGCGGGTCGCGCGCCGCGGCGGCCTCGACGTCTCGCGCGAGCTCCTTTCGCCATTTCGCGAGGGAGGCGCTCGCCCGCGCGACGTCGCGGTCGATACGGCCAAGGTCTTGGTACGCCGGATCCATCGTCAGCCGTGGATGGTCGCGCGCGCGTGCGCGTCACTGCGGGCCAGGCGTCGCACGATCTCGGCCTCGCGCTCGGCGACGGCGTCGAGCCGCGCGTGCACGGCGTCCGCGTCGCCGGCGGCGAGGATGGCGAGGTCGACGAGCACCTGGTAGTGCCGCGCTTCGGCGGCGAAGAGCTCGCGGTAAAAGGCGAGGAGCTCCGTGTCGCCGCCGGCCTCGAGGACCGGCAAGAGCAGCTTGAAGCGCTCGCACGAGCGCGCCTCGATGAGCGCCGCGACGAGCAGTCGATCCGCGAAGCCGGCGAAGCGCGCGTCGTGCGGGAGCGCGCCCACCGCCCGACGCAGATCGCTCGCGTAGCGGTCGACCGGCGGCGTGCCGAGGCGAAGGCCGCGGCGCTCGAGGACGTCCACGACGCCCTGGAAATGCTCGATCTCCTCGCGTGCCAGCTCCGTGAGCGCGCGCACGATCGCGAAGGGAGCCCCCGGCCGCGTGGCCAGCGAGAGGGCGTTGGAGGCCGCCTTCATCTCGCAGTGCGCGTGGTCGACGAGGATCGCGCCGAGATCGCGCCCGGCCTCTTCCACCCACTGCGGGTCGCTCGGGGCCTTCAGGCACAGCACGGCGCGGTCCTAGCACGCATGGGAAACCCGCTCAATTCGTGGTCGGCCGCTTGCGCACCCCCGCGCGTCCGCCGGCCGCCGCGGCCGCGGTCGCGACCGCCACGGTGACGAGCGGCACCCACGACACCCCGCTCCACGCGAGCACGGCGGCGACGAGCGCGGCCATGAGGCCGGCGAGGGCCGCCTCGCGCACGCCCGCCCCCGCGCCTCCGTAGCGCCCGACGAGCGCGCCGCCCGCGAATGCGGAGAGCGCGAGCGCGGTGCCGTGCGTGACGAAGAGGACGAGCCCGATCTTCACGCGGGCCTCGGGCGAGAGCGCGGCGATCGCGGCGGCGGCGCTCTCCGGCGAGTCGGGCGCGCCGATCCACTGAGCGATCAAGCGCGCGCGCGCGAGCTCGGCGAGGTACGACGTCGGGACCCACACGCCGAAGACCGCGACGGTGCCGAAGCCGATCCAGTGCCACGGCGGCCGGGTGTCGAGGTCTCCCGTCTCACCGTCGTCGCCACCCGCGCCGTCGCCGCTCGCGCCCTTCACGGGCGGCGCGTTGAGGACAGGGAGGCGACGTTTCTTGTCCACGCCTGGACCATGGCGGCGAAGGGGCGCGTCGTAAAGCCAGAAATCGCGGTATATTGCCGCTCGTGCAAAAGCTGGCCCGCGGCATCCACCAGTTCCGGTCGAACTACTTCGCCAAGAATCAGAAGCTCTTCGAGCGCCTCGCGACGAACGGGCAGCGCCCCGAGACCCTCTTCATCGCGTGCAGCGACTCGCGCGTCGAGCCCGCGCTCTTCACCAACTCGGCGCCCGGCGACCTCTTCATCGTGCGCAACGTGGGCAACATCGTGCCGTCGGCCGATCGCGGCGTGATCGGCGGCGTCGCCGCAGCCATCCAATACGCGGTCGAGGTGCTCGGCGTGGGCAACGTGATCGTATGCGGCCACACCCAATGCGGCGCGATCGACGCCATCATGCACCCCGAGCGCGTGAAGCACCTCGACTTCGTCGCGCGCTGGCTCGACGGCGCCAGGCAGATCCCGGAGATCCTCCGCGAGCGGTACGGTGACCTCGACGGCGAGGCGCGAATGACGGCGGCGGTCGAGGAGAACGTGCTGGTCCAGCTCGAGAACCTCCGGACCTACCCCTTCGTGCGCGACCGCCTGGCCGACGGTCGCCTCGCGATGAACGGTTGGGTGTTCAAGATCGCGACGGGGCAGGTGTTCGACTACGAGCCCGAGCGCGAGGAGTTCCTGCTCCTCGCCCCTGAAGGGGAGTCGCGACCGTCGCTGAGCTCGCGCCCGCCGCCTCCGTAATTCGGTGCTATGGGAGCGGGGATGAGGTCGCCCGCCGCCGTGCTCGCCGCCCTCTCCCTCGCGGGCGCCGCGCTCGCCGCCGCCGCGTGCAGCAAGTCGCACTCTGGCGCGAGCGCGGAGGGCGCGGCGTCCGATCCGTTCGCCGCGACGATGGCCGACGCGTTCTGCTCCGCGCTGCGCGGTTGCTGCGCGCAGGCCGGCACACCGAACGACGACGACGCGTGCCGCGCCGAGATGACCGAGGCGTTTGCGCTTCCGGCGAAGCCGCTCGCCAGGATGGACAAGGTCTCCTACGACCCCGAGGCAGCTCTCGCGTGCGCGGCGGCGATGAAGGCGCGCGTCGGCAAGTGCGCGCTCGACGGAGGCGCGCCGGGCGCGGACACGGGGTACGTCGACCCGCTCGTCGCCGCGTGCCACGGCGTCTTCCGCGGCACGGTGGAGCGGGGCGGCGCGTGCAAGAGCGCTCGGCAGTGCGCCACCGGCGGCCCGCGCGAGATCCCTGACTGCGTCGCGCCCGCGACCGGCAACGGCGACCTCGTCTGCGCGGTCACGCGCGCGCACGTCGCGCCGGGCGGCGATTGCACCGTCGTCCACATCGACCACGTCGCAGCCACCTGCGAGCCCGCGCTCGGCTACTGCGCGTACGCCGCCGACGCGAGCGCGCCCGGCACCTGCGTGCGCTACGCCGCGATCGGCGAGCGCTGCGTCGGCGAACCTAGCAAGGCGCCGCTCTGCGATCCGGGCGCCGCGTACTGTGACTTCCTCACGACGCGCACGTGCGTGGCGCTGCCGAACCAAGGCGAGCCTTGCCCCGGCCGCGTATGCGCGGGCGACCTCGGGTGCGACGGCGCGGTGCTCCCCGCCGCGTGCGCGCCGCGCAAGGCGATCGACGCGCCGTGCACGGCGGCCGGTGAGTGCGCGAGCGGGCTGTTCTGCAACGGCGCCGGCCCCACGCTTCCCGACGGAGGGCTGAGACTCGGCAAGTGCACGGACCGCGCCGTCGTCGGCCGCAACATACCGGAAGACGTCTTCGCGATCCCTCGCGCGTGCAAGGGCCCGATCCTCCCGCCGGGCATCCGCACCGTTCCACCTTTCGGCTATTGAGGCCCGCTTTGACTGCGAACCCGCGACCGCGCGCGAACGATCCCACGCTCCACCCGACCAAGGCGACGAGCGCGTGCGAGCTGCGCGTGCGCTTCTGCGAGACGGATCTGATGGGCATCGTGCACCACGCCAACTACCTCGCGTACATGGAGGCCGGTCGCGTCGACTGGCTGCACAAGCGCGGGGTCACGTACGCGACGTGGGCGGCGAACGGGCGGCACCTCCCCGTCGTCGAAGTGGGCGTGCGGTACCGCGCGCCCGCGCGATTCGACGACGTGCTCACGATCGAGACGACGCTCGCCGAGCTTCGCAACGCGTCGCTCGTCTACGCGTACCGCATCCTCCGGGCCACCGAGCTCCTCTGCGAAGGGACGACGCGGCTTGCGTGCGTGAACGAGGCGCACAAGGTGCAGCGATTTTCCGAGGAGATGCTCGCCGCGTTCGCCGCCGGGGAGAGCGCGCCGGGCACGGCGCGCCTGCGGTAAGCTCCGGACGTGGCAGAGCCGCCGACCGACATCTTCGGCCTCGTGGGGACGATCCTCGACGGGCAGTACCGCGTCGACGCCGTGGTCGGTCAGGGCGGCTACGGCGTCGTGTACCGCGGCTTTCACCTGACGTTCGAGCAGCCCGTCGCCATCAAGGTGCTGAAGCTGTCGGAGAACGATCCGGCGATCCAGAGCGCGATCCTCGGCAAATTTCGCGAGGAGGCGAAGCTCCAGTACGTGCTGTCGCAAGCGTCGCTCAACGTCGTGCGCTCGATCGGCTTCGGCGCGCTGAACACCCCCGCCGGCGTGTGGGCGCCGTTCGTCGTGCTCGAGTGGCTCGACGGCCTGTCGCTCGCGGCCGATCTCGACGAGCGGCGCCAGCGCGGAAACCCGGCGCGCACGATGGCCGAGGCGCTCGCGATCCTCGAACCCGCCGCGCGCGGCCTCATCGCGGCGCACCACCAGCGCGTCGCGCACCGCGACGTGAAGCCGGCGAACTTCTTCCTCACGCACACGAGCGACGTACCCGCGGTGCCGACCACGAAGGTGCTGGATTTCGGCATCGCCAAGGTCATCCTGGGCGACGACCTCACCGCGCGCCCCACCGCGTTCATGTCCTTTACGCCGATCTACGCGTCGCCCGAGCAGCTCGACACTCGCCTCGGCGCGACGGGCTTGCACACCGACGTCTACTCGTTCGCGCTCGTGTTCGTCGAGGTCCTCACGGGTCGGCCGCCGGTCGACGGGCGGGAGGTGATGCAGATCCTCAGGGAGGCGACCGATCCTGCGCGCCGCCCTACCCCGCGCGCGCGCGGGGCGCTGGTGCCCGACGCGGTCGAAGCGGTCTTCGCGCGCGCACTGTCGGTCGAGCCGCGCGCCCGCCACGCCGACCTCGAGCAGATGTGGGACGCGCTGACGAAAGCGCTCGCGTCGTCGCGGCCGGCGGCGACGCTGGAGATCCCATCGTCCAAGGCGCGCGGCGCGGTGCGCGGAATGACGAAGGCGATGCCGTCGTCGGGGGTCGTACCGCTCGCCGCGGCCGAGACGGCGGCGGCGCAGACCGCGGGGCTTGTGGCGAACCCGCACGCGCGCGCCTCGTGGCCCTCTCATGCGCCGGGCGGCCCCCCGCTCGGCACGCAGATCGCCGCGGCTCCGGCGGCGCCGGTTCCGCAGGCGCCTGCTCCGCCACCGTGGACGCCGCCCGCGACGCAGCCGCCCTATGTCTGGGGCCCGCCACCCGCAAGCCTCACCGCGCAGTCACGACCGCCGCCGGCCATGCACCCGGCGCCGACGGTCCAGCACGGGGAAGGCGTGCATTGGGGGGTGTGGGTCGGCATCGGTCTCGGCGCGCTGGTGTTCGGCCTCATTCTGCTTTCGTGGCTGCTCCATTTGTGAGGCTTCGAGGTATGCTCGGACCCCGGATGAGCCGATGCATCGTTGGCGTGCTGGTGGCGTTGGCCGCGCTGTCGGGCTGCGGCCACAAGGGGTCTGCGCGCCTCGAAGGACACTGGCGCGGCTTAGGCGCCGAAGGCGTGACGCCTGACGCGGAGACGGCCGCCAACGCCTTCGCGGCCGGCACGGAGCTCGACGTGCACGGAGAGATGATCTCGGTGACGACGCCGAAGGGGAAGCAGTCCGGCAAGTTCCGCGTGAAGACCGAGGAGAAGGCGCAGATCACGATCTGGACCGACGGGGACGGGCCGAACGATCCGCAGACGTTTGTCTTCGTCGATGAGAAAACGATGAAGTGGAACGTGCTGGAGGGGAAGACGATCCTCTTCACGCGCGAAGGGGCGTCGGCGCCGCAATAGGTGACGACGGCGGCGGGTCGGCGCGAAGAGGCGCGCG
>JAYVXL010000112.1:0-2531 GCA_043785185.1 Myxococcales bacterium | reverse complement strand
GAGCCTTGCGAGCCGCCCTGCGTGCAGCTCGCGCTGAAGAGGTTGTCCTGGAACGTCACGTCGCACGTGGCCTTCGGCGTCACCACGTTCCAGGCGCCGCCGAGGTCGCCGAAGATCGAGCTGAGCTGCGAGCGCCGCTGCGCCGTCGTGATGCCCGCCGCGCCGCCCGTGCCGCGCAGCGGCTCGAGGGGCGACCCGATGCCGGTGCAGTTGATCGAAACCGAGTCCGGGCGCCCCTCGCCGTTGCACCGCTCTTGCGATTGGCCGGCAAAGACCCAGACGCCCCCGATGGAGAGCGGAAGGACGCCGAGCGACATCGAGCCGGGCGTGTGCGTCGCGGTGAGCGGCCCGTTGTACGTGCTCGAGCCGGCCGCGTACGTGTACGTCACGTCGGGCGCCGCGTTCGCGACGTTGATGTTCAGGTGAAAGCCCTGCACGTCGAAGAGGAACGTGTTGTTGCCGATCGTGATCGTTCCGGTGCCGTCCGCGCGTGCGCCGCTGCCGACGACGATGTCCCACGTCCCCGCGAGCGACTTCGCGGGGAACGAGCCGCTGCTCGCGCCGCCGCTCGACGCGCCGCTGCTGGAGCCGCCGCCGCTGGAGGTCCCGTTCGTGCTGCTGCCCCCGCAGGCCGCGGTCATGAGCGCCAAGGCCAAGGTCAAGCTCTTCATGGCGCGCAACCTACCACGCGATCGCGCTTGGGCAAGCCGCGGCCCGCGCTCAGCGCTTCTTCGTGAGCTTCGCGAGCGGCACTGTGCCGACGACGTTGCGCAGCTGCTGGAGCTGCGCCTCGTTGAAGTCACCGCGCGCCTCGACGCTCGCGCGGTCCTTGTGACGAAGCACGCGGACGGTCCCCTGGCCGACCTTCGGGCGCTTCACGACGTCCTTCAAGTCCGAGAGCACCCGCGGCGACAGGTCGCCGTGGGTGAGCTCGAGCTTGCCCTCGCGCACCTCGCAGACGGCCACGGTGATGGCGCCGCGCGCGGCGAGCCACAAAAGTGCGAGGGCGATCGCCGTAGCTACGGCGATCGCCACCAGCACCTCCATGATCAGCCTCCCCGCAGATTCTCGAAGAGCTCCAGATCGGGGATCGCGATCGGGAACCGGGTCTTGATGACGCCCACGTCGTTGTCCTCGAGGAGGCGCGCGAACGAGACGCCGTCGTAGAGGGCGATCGGCGGCGCGTTCGGCGCGGCCGACTCTTCGCGTGCGCCCGACAGGACTTGGCCCGTCGTGATGAGCCACCCCGCCGAGGCCGGGCCGTAATGGTGGAGCGCGCCGCGCAGATCGGTCACGCGCTCGCGGCCGATCTCGCGGCCGTCCTTGCGCAGGATGATCGCGGTGCGGATCTCGTCGGCGCCCGTTTTGTGGATGGCGGCGAAGTGCGCCTCGCCGCCGGGCGAGCCGGCGCGGCGAACGGCGCGGATGTTGACCATGCCCGCGCGCTCGAGCGCGAAGAGCGCGAGCTCGAGGAACGCGTGGCCGGGGAGCTCCTGGAGGCGACGCAGCATCGTGCGCCGCGCGGTCTCGCGGTAGCGCTCGATGGCCGCCATGACGTCCAGCTCGAGGCGCGCGAGATCGGGCCCGAGCGCCCAATCGGTGAGCGCGAGGCGCTGGCCGTTGCCGAAGCGGAAGCGCGGGCGCTGTCCGTTCGCGGTGCGGCGGAGGTTGTCCGCGCGCACCGAGGCGGAGAGCTGCACCGTCGCGCCTTGCGGGTCGCCCGTGAGTCGGCCCTTGCGCATGAGCGCGTCGACGACGTTGCGGATCCCGACGGGGCCCGCGTTGCGATCGAACGCGCCGAGCACGATGGCGATCGCGTCCGCGAGCTCCTTGCCCGCGAGCTCGTCGCCCTCGCCGAGGGGAACTTCGCCGAGCATCGCGGCCTGCGGCGCGACGCCGCCCATGATTTGGCTGCGATCGCGCACGACCGGCCGCGACGGCGAGAGCGCGTCGCGGGTCACGTCGATCTGCGAGTCGCCCTCGACGGAGATGATCGCCGTCGGCTGGATCGGCTGCGCCGAGTACTCGACGATCGGCCCGCCGCCGCCGCCGCCGCCACCGCCTGCCGCGACGCCGTTGCCGCCGGCTCCGCCCGGCGCGCCCGCTCCACCCCCACGACCGCGGCGACGACGGCGACGCCGACGGCGTCCGCCTTCACCCTCGGTGATCGGTCCGCTGCCGGGGGCGCCCGCGGCGACCGGCTGGCCGCCGCCCACGCCCGGCGAGGTGCCGCGCGGCTCGGCGAAGATCGGCTGATCGTCGTCGTCCTCGTCGTCGAAGAGATCGGCGCCGCTCGCCGCGAGATCGGCGCGGAGCGCGTCCTCGCCCGAGACGATGATCGGCTTGTCGTCGTCGTCGTCATTCGCGTCGCGCTCGCGCGACGACATCTTCGTCGCCGCCTCGACCTCGAGCGCGTTGATCCCGTCCGTCCCGTCGGCCGCCTCGCCGTCGCCGCCCGCCTCGGCCTCTTCGGCCTTGCCGCGCTTGCCCTTTCTGGCGGCGGCGCCGCCCGCCTCGCTCCACTCGCGCAG
>JAYVXL010000111.1:0-2532 GCA_043785185.1 Myxococcales bacterium | reverse complement strand
GCCGCCTTGCACCGGCGCGCCGCCCGAGCCGAGATTGAGCGAGCCGCCGGTGTTGCTGACGCCGGCGCCGCTCGCCGCCGCGCCCGAGAGATCGACCGGGGGAATGTCGCTGCGGTTGAGCGCGCCCTGCACGGCCGAGTTGCCGCCGAACGCCGCGAGCATCTGCATCTGCATTGCCTCGGCCTGCTGCGCGAGCGCCGCCGCCTTCGCGTCGCTCACGGCCCCCGGCTTCTGCGCGCCGGCCGCCGGCTTCGACGCCGCCTGGGGCGCCGGCTTGTCGTTCTTGTCCGCCGGGCCGGTGTCGGCGGGCTTCGGCTCGTCTTCGACGACGGGCGGCGGTACGTTCTTCGCGAGGTCGATGAGGCCGGCGATCGTCATGTCCTCGTTGACGACCGGATCCATCCAGTCCGAGTACATCGCGCCGATGACGCCGAAGTGCAGCATGAAGCTGAACGCGGCGATGATCGTGAGCGTCCAGTCGATCTGGCTGGCGAGGCCGCCTTTGACGGCGAGCGGCAGCTGCGGGCGCGGTTGGATCGG
This sequence comes from Myxococcales bacterium, assembly GCA_043785185.1. Classification (GTDB taxonomy): domain Bacteria; phylum Myxococcota_A; class Polyangia; order Polyangiales; family Polyangiaceae; genus JANYHK01. The sequence goes on along the minus strand of JAYVXL010000111.1, from coordinate 1,992 downwards.
CGGAGGCGCGACGAACTGGAAGAGGAACGTCGTCTCGCCGATCACGACCTTGCCGCGCGCTTCGTCCGTGAGGCGAATCTGGTAGGCGTTTCCGACGCGCTTGGCCTGGCCTTTGAGCGCGGTGATGTCGCTGATGCCCGTCGCGAGCGCGACGCGACCGGTCATGCCGTCGACGAAGTTCAGGTAGTAGTCGCTGCCGACGAGCTCGAAGAGCTTGAACTGCGGCGGCACCGACGCGGCCGGCACGACGAACATCGACTTCTCGCTGCTGCCGACCGTGACCGTCGTGCGCTGCTTGATGATGCGCTCTTCGATGACGCGGCCGGCGTGCACGAGGCCGATGCGCAGGACCTTCGGCCCCGTCGCCATCGTCATGGCGCGCATGACGGCGGTCATCTGACCAGGGCGACCCGACGTCGTCTGCGGCTGCTGCAATCCCGGAGGCTGGTTCATTCTCGCGGCTCCAAAGAACGTAAAAGCTGGACCCAGGTGTGACGGCTTAGGGTGCCCCACGCATGCAAAAGTTCCCAGACTTCTGCATGCGGAAGCGTAGCACGCACAAGGGGGCGTCCTGAAAGAGGAATTTTACGCCGCGTCCTCGGGGACGGCGGCGGCGGGGCGGGCGTCCGCCAGCGTTTCCATGCGCTCGACGAGCTGGTCGGTCGCGGTGAGGCGGGCCTTCGCCGCCTTCGCGGCGCGGGCGCCGATCGTGATGCAGAGGACGGCGCCGCAGATTCCGAGGGCGGCGACGTCGATCCCGTCGCGCACGGCCTGGTGAATCGCGAGGTCCTGAACCTCGAGCGGAAGGTCCGACGCGACGCCGAGCCCTTGCCGTAGCGCGAGCGACGCGAGGAGAAAGCCCGTCGACGCGGCGATGCTCGCGCACACCCGCGGGACGCGCGCGCCCGACGTCACGAGGTGGTCGAGATCGAGCAGCAGCTCGTTGATACGCGCGACGCGCGCGTCGCCGGTCTTGTCGAAGGCGAGCACGAGCTCCCGCTCCCACTCGGCGTCGGGATCGTCAGCGACGGCGGCGCACACGTCGGCGAACCGGGCCCGGCCGGCGTCGCCGCGGAGCGCTTCGAACAGCGGCGTCGGATCGATCCGTGTCGGCGCGATCGCGCGTCGGAGGCGCGCGAAGCTCACCCACCCGCAGCCGAAAATGACGAGGAGCGCGACGGCGGGGAGCACGCCGCGAGCGATACCAGAAAGCTCCGCTTACCGGGAGAGCGCGCTCAGAACGGCCCGGCGCCGCTCGACGCTTTGTCTTCGATCCGCTTCAACTCGTGGAGCGGCACGCTGACCTTCTGCCGCGCGAGCTCGATCGTCACGACCGGCCGCCGCGCGTTGCCGACGACGACCACTGTGCGGATCGTCGTCCGCCCTGGCGTCGCCACGGTCTCGTCGGCCGCCGCCGTCCCCGCGAGCGTCACCAACGCCCCCGCTACGATCCACTTCATGACGCGCATACAGAAACCGTAGCGCCCCTTCGCCCCGCGCGCCACGCGGCTCTCTCGTTTGGGCGTGGCTCGAATCGCGCGGCCCTTCAGAAAGGATCGTGCAGCGTCGCTTCCTCGATCCGATCGAGGAACGGCTGGCGGAGCTCGGCGAGCGTGAGCTTCGGCTGAATCTTGCTCACATCCACCGAGGCGATGGGCTTCTGCACGCGGCCGACGATCGTGACCTCGCCGATCGTGATGACGCCGCCTTTCTTCTCTTGGGCCTCGGCGTCGGGTGCGACGAGGGTGAACGCGGCGCCAAGGAGGACGGCGGTGACGACGAGCTTCTTCATGGCATGTCCCTCACGATTCCGCTCGAAGCGGGCTTGGCGGGTACCGCCGTCGCGGCAGCGGCGGGAGGCGCGGCCGGCGGAGTGCTGGCAGCGGGAGGCGGGGTGGCGGCGGCGCCCTTCGCAGGCGTCGCAGCGGGCGGGGGCGCGACCGCGGGCTGGTTCAGCTCCGCTTTCTTCGCGTTCGCGCGGCTGAGCAGCTC
>JAYVXL010000110.1:0-2533 GCA_043785185.1 Myxococcales bacterium | reverse complement strand
GGCTGTGCAGGTGCCGTGCCCCGAGAGGGCGACGACCTCAGCTCGACCGGCCGACGGACCGCCCGCGCGCAAACGCGCGGCGGGGACGAGAAAGCGCGCGGGCATCGCGTTCGCTCCCGCCACGCTGTGGCGTGGCGTCCGTGCATCCCACGTCGTCCTTGTTCCGGCCGGTCACTTGAGGAGGTTGGCCGCGACGTGCATCGCTTGCGCGGTGATCTGGCAGCGTGCGCCGAGCCCGCAGCTCGCGCCGACCCACGTAGCGTCCTGGGTCGCGCGGAGCTCGATCGTGGATCCCGCCGCGAAGCACGCCGAGGTCGAGGCGGCTCCGACATACAGCATCAGACCTGCGGGCCGGGACTCGACCCACTCCTCGGTCGAAGGCCCCGTCGCCTCGAGCGTGACGGCGACCTGACCGGCCGGACACGTCACCGACCCGCCGCCGCCGCCGCCGCCGCCCGCATCGCACGCGCTCACCGCCGCCAGCCATGCCTTGATCTCCGTCACCGCCGCGGGGTTCGCGGTCTTGTTGTCGAGCGGCATCGTGCCCCCCGGATTGAACCACACGAGCGGGCTCGAGCCGCTCGCGATCAGGGACGACGACGGGCTCGACGTGGAGACGAGCCCTCGTCCGATCCACGCGCTGAGGAGCGAGCTCGCCGTCAGGCTCCCACCGACCGACCAGCCGCCATTGGCGCCCGTGAGGTGGCATCCCGAGCTCGCGCAGTGGCCTGGCGAGCCAGGACCGAAGTGCGTCGCGAAGATCGCGGCCCACGCGGGGTTGTCGAGCGAGCCGCACGACGTGGCCGCCGAGGCGTCGCCGCTACCCGTCGCCGGGCTCGGCCCTGGGGTCGCCGCGGCCCCGCCGCCATCGACGGCGCCGCACGCCTCGCGGGGCATGCCCCTCTTGACCCACTGCTCGACGGCGTTGACCTGATCGACTGCGGCGCGGGCTCCGCTCGGCGGCATCGGCGCCGCGTCGCTCTTCATTCGCGTGACGGCGAGCTCGGCGACCTTCAGGTCCGGCTTACTCTTGGCGGGGGCCACGAGGTCCTCGTAGGTCATGAGGGCCATGGGCGCGCTCGGAGTCGAGCCGTGGCAGCCTTGGCACTTGCTCGCCAACACCTCGCGGACGTCGCACGGAAGCCCGCTGCCTCCGCCGCTTCCGCCGCCCGCCGCCGCGCCGCCAGGGCCCGCCGCCGGGTGGGTCGGGGACTCGGTCGGGGCCGCCGCCTGCTCGTCTTGCACCGCCGAATAGCACCCCGCGAGGAGGACGGCCGCCGCCAAAACGTGCGCCCACGAGCGCGAGCCTACAAATCGAAGCATTGAGCATCTCCATCGTCATGACGGGCCAAGGGCCTCGCGACCGATCGCGCGAGCGCGCGCGATTCTTCTTCGTCCCAGCGCCGCGCAGCGACGGCGTGCCGTCGACGCGCGCTCTTCGTGTCCCGTCGACGGCGTCGCGCGCTCAACCGTCCGAGGTGTTGAAGCGGACGGCGACCTGGATCTCGGGCTTCACCGTGACGCCGAGGTAGCTCGGGACCTGGATGCCGAAGTCGTTGATGTTGAGGTTCACGGTGCCGGAGACGTCGAGCTTCGTTCCGCCGCGCTTCGCGCTGTAATGAAACGTGACCGGCTTGCTCTGGCCGTGGATCTTCATCACGCCCTGCGCGTCGCCGTTGGACTCCGCGCCATCCGCCGGGAACTTGAGGCTCGCGCGCGTAACTTGGAGATCCGCGTTCGGATACTTCTGCACCTCGAGGTACTTCTCGCGCATGTGCTTGTCGCGGAGGTCGATGCCGGTCTTCAGGTTCGCGAGCGGCACGGTGATCGCCACGTTGGTGGCGTCGTCCACGACGGAGAGCTCGCTCGACTTCCCTTCGATCTTGAGCCCGGCGGGACCGACGGCGGTGAAGGTGACCGCGGGCCCGCTCGCGCCCTGGAGCTTCGCGTCCGCGAGATCCGTGACCGAGAGCGCCGCCGCCGAGAGACCCATCGCGAGCAGGAACTTGTGCGCCATCGTCATCCACCTCTGTTCTGGGCGAGCCCCGTGCCCGCCCTTGAGGAGGGACGTATTAGCAACGCCGGTACCAACGGCGGAGGCGCTGTTTTTCCCGCAGTTTCGTCGAAATCGGCGGCGCCTCGGCAAAGACCTGCCGGCAGCTGCCCTTGTCGCCGGCGAAGAGTTGCCTGCGAGCCCGAGTGACGCCCGCGTGCGCAGGGGTCCTTTGCGGCAGGATCGCACGGGCGCCGCGCCGCGCAAAATCAGGGCTTCGCGGTCACCACTGTCCCCAAGAGGCCGATGCTCATCGCTGCGCAGCACCTTATCTGCGGCGCGCGCTCAGTCGAGCGCGCCGGCGAAGGTGTCGCACGCCTTGGGGTCGCCCCCGGTCATGCCCGTCTGGAACCACTTCTGGCGATCGGCGGCAGAGCCGTGCGTGAACTTCTCGGGGCTGACGCGCCCGCGGACCTGCTCCTGGATGCGATCGTCGCCGACCGACGCGGCCGCGTCGAGGCCCTGCGCGATTTCGTCGGA
>JAYVXL010000109.1:0-2534 GCA_043785185.1 Myxococcales bacterium | reverse complement strand
GCGAGAGCACACCCTCGAGCCCCTCGATTTGCTTCGCCTCGGCGAGCATCGCCGTCTCCACCGGCCCCGGCAGCACGAGCATCACGCCGACGCCGCTGCCGCGCAGCTCGAGGCGGAGCGCGTCGCTCGCGACGGCGAGCGCGGCCTTCGACGAGCCGTAGTGCCCGGTCATCGGGAACGGCAGGACGGCGCCCATCGACGCCACGTTGACGATCGCGCCCTCGCCGCGCGCCTTCATGTCCGGCGCGAGCTCGGCGGTCAGCGCGACGGCCGACCAGTAGTTGGTCTCGAACAGCGCCCGCGCGACGTCGCCGTCCCCGCCCACCCACTGCGCCGCCGCCATGCCCACGCCGGCGTTGTTCACGAGCACGTCGACGTGCCCCATCGTCGCGCGCGCGCGCTTTCCGAGCTCGGTCGCCGCGCCGCGGACGGACAAGTCCGCCGCGAGCACGTCCGCCGCGCCGCCCGCGAGGCGAATCTGGAGCGCGAGCTGAGTGAGCGCGTCCTCCCGTCGGCCGGAGAGCGCGACGCGGGCGCCGGCCCGCGCCAGCTCTTTCGCCAAGGCCCAGCCGATGCCACTGGAGGCCCCGGTCAAGAGCACGTTTTTTTCGCGCAAAACGAAGTGCATGTTGCAATCTCCCCGTACTTCCGACTCGATCCTAGGATGCGAACGGACGCGCATGCGTTTCGGGTCACGGGCCGCCACGGCGAGGGAAGGGCCCGCCTCCCGGGCGCGTAGGAGGGGGTCGTGCACGCCAAGCTGCCCCTTGTTCTGTGCCTCCTCGCGGCGACCACCGCCGTCCCGGCGGCGGCGCAGCCGCGGGACCCGGCCGGTGCAGAGGTGCTCTACCGCGCGGGTCGCGACGCCGCGCGCCGCGGCGACTGGACGACGGCGTGCGCGAAGCTCGCGGAGAGCCAGCGCCTCGATCCTGCCGCCGGCACGCTGCTCAACCTCGCCGACTGCGAGGAGCACCGCGGCCAGCTCGCGCACGCGTGGCAACACTTCGTGCAGGTGCAGGGGCTCTTGCCCCGCGGCGACGCGCGCGTGACGTACGCGAAGGGCCGCGCCGACGCGGTGGACAAGCGCGTGCCGCGCCTCTCCATTCGCATCGACGGCGTCGCGCCGGCGGGGACCGTCGTTCTCCGCGACGAGCAGGAGCTCGGCCCGCCGTCGCTCGGCGTGTCGCTCCCGGTGGACCCGGGCGTCCACGTCGTCGTCGTCCACGCCGACGGGCGCGCCGACACGCGCGCCGACATCTCGCTCGTCGAAGGCGAGACGCGTCAGCTGACCGTCGCGCTCGGCGCGCCGCTGGGCGCAGCGGCGTCGCCGCCCGCGTCGCCGGCCGACGCACCGAAGTCGTCCCCCTCGCTGACGTCGGCGCCGGCCGCGTCGTACACGTCGATCGTCGCGCCCGAGACGCGCTCGACGTACGCCTACGCGTTCCTCGGCGCAGGCGCGGTCGGCATCGGCATCGGCGCAGTCGCCGGCGCGATGGCGCTCTCGAAGGCCGGAAGCGTAAAGGATGCCTGCGGCTCCGGCTACGCGACGTGCACCGACGCGTCGGTCTCCGCCGCGCAGGACGGCAAAATGCTCACGACCGCGAGCACCGTCGCGTTCGCCGCCGGCGCGGCGTTCGCAGGCGTCGGCATCTACCTCCTCCTCACGCCGGCTTCGAGCGCCCCGGCGAAGGCCGCGCTCCGCGTCGCGCCGAACGGCGCCGCCGTCACCGGGACGTTCTGACATGCGCGCCGCCGTCCTGCTCGGGCTCGGCGCCGCGGGCGCGTACGCCGTCGGCGGCTGCGGCTTCCTCGTCGGCGTCGACTGGGATCGCGTCGCCGTGAACGACGCCGGCGCGGTGTCCACGCTCCCCGACGGCGCACCTGCGCCGCCCGGATCCATCCCGCCCGGCGGGTCGAGCTCCGGCGGGTCGAGCTCGGGCGGGTCGAGCTCGGGCGGGTCGAGCTCGGGCGGCACGGGCGGCGACGGCGGCGTTGCCGACGCGGCCGTCACCTGCACGCCGCCGCAGATTTCGTGCGTCGTCGGCTGCTGCACCGACGACATCGATCCGGGCCTCCCGACGGGCCTCACCGCCGGCCAAGGCAACACGTGCGCGATCACGACGACGGGCAAAGTCCGCTGCTGGGGCTCGAACAACGTCGGCCAGCTCGGGCGCGGCCAGGGGAACGACTCGCTCACGCCGGTCACCGCGTACCGCATGCCGCAAGGGGTGACGCGCGCGGCGATGGGCATGGCGCACGGCTGCGCCGTGGTCGGCGCGTACGTCGGCTGCTGGGGCGCGAACGGCAGCGGCCAGGTGGGCTTCGACGGCTCGCCGCAGTCGCTCGGCACCGAGGAGCCCGGCCGCGTCCAGAAGATTTCGGGCACCACGATCGCGCTCGCGCTCGGTTCGAACTTCACGTGCGCGGCGGTCGACGGCACCGGCTACTGCTGGGGCGACAACGCGGACGGCCAGCTCGCCACCAGCCCCGCGACGTACCGCTCGAGCGTGCCGCTCACGATCGGTCAGCTCGGC
>JAYVXL010000108.1:0-2536 GCA_043785185.1 Myxococcales bacterium | reverse complement strand
CCGTCTGACCGCTCCTGCACGCGTGCAGCGCGCACGGGCCGGTGCCCGGCTCGCACTCCGCGTCCGTCTTGCACGCCTGGTAGCGCTCCGCGCCAGAGATGCACGTCGACCGACACCCGGCGCCGATCCCCTGCGTCAAAAACTCGATGCAGCACACGTTCCCGTTCGCGCAGTCCGCCTTCTCGTCGCACGCCTGCGGCGCGCCGAGCGGGCAGAAGCTCCCCGACGCCGCAGCGCCGCAGGCCTGCTTGCCGGCGTCGAGCGTCACCGTGTCGCAGCACTCCTGGCCGGCGCTGAGATCGCACTCGTCGGCGCCGCACGTGACCTTGCCGGGGTTCGAGATGGAGGGCGGGCACGCGTTCACCCTCCACTTGCCGCCCCCGCTGCCGCCCACGCACGTCGCGTGCTGCGCGCCGCCGCCCGGGCACGGGTAGTCGCACGTCATCCCGACGCTCGGCCCGCAGCACCCGCCGCCGCACGCTTCGTCGGCCGCGGGCGGCGTCGGCAGGCAGCCGCCCGAGCAGCCGGGCGCGACGCATTGCCACTGACCGGCCTGGCAGAAGCACGACGAGCAGCCGTACTGGCAGGTGCTCTTGGTCGGACCGGCGCACGCGCCGCTCGGCTGGGTCGCGGGGCAGCCGGGCGGGTTGCCACCGTCGGCGCTGCCGTCGTTGCGGACGGCGCCGTCACCTCCCGCCTCCGGCGCGCCGGCCTCGTCGCCGATCCCGACGAACGAGCTGCCGCCGCAGGAGCCCACGAGCCAGACGCCGCCGACCGCCGCGAAGGCGGCGAGAAGTGCCCCGGAGAAACCGCGCGCGTTCATTTTTTCAGCATAGCAGGCCGCGCGGCGGTGGCGACGATGGACAGCAGCTCCGCGCGCGACGGCGCGGCCGACCGCGCCGGGGCCGCGTCGCCCGTCGCCGCCCGCGCGAGCTCGCACAATGCGCGGTCGCCGAGCAGGCGCTCGGCGGGGTCGAGCAGCAGCGTGAAGCGCGCGTACGCGCGAAACACGCGAGGGTCGCGCGGCGCGGCCGCGGCGAGCTGCCCGAGCGCCGCGGCCCTCGGTACGTCGTCCGGACGAGGCGCCTCCCCGCGCCACGCTCGGGCGCGCGCGTGGTCTTGCTCCACCGACACCTGCCATCGCGCGGCGTTCTCGGCCGCGACGCTTCGGTGAAGCGAACGCGCGCGCGCGCGCGCGTCCGTCGGGTGCTGCGCGAGGGCGTCGACGAGCGCGAAGGCGTGGATCGCGCCGAGCGTGACGCCCCACCCGTACGCCGCGTTCGTGTGGCAGAGCGTGTCCCCGATCGGAAGGAGGCCGTCGACGACCGGCTCGCCCTCGGAGACGAAGTCGCGAAGAACGTTCTGCAGGCCTCCCATCATGAGCACCTCCGAAATGGGCCTCGCGGTCGCTGCGGCCACCCACGGCGCGAACGAAGGTAGCGCCGCGCACGCGGCGTCGAACGCCGCGGCGTCGCGGATCGCCCGCAGCTCGTGCTCGCCCGTCGGCAGCGCGAGCGTCACCGAGAAGACGCCGCGGTCGGCGAGGTGAACGATCGCCATCGCGTACGGAAGCTCGGCGCGCGGCCCCCAGAGCCAAGGGCCTTTGGGGAAGCTCGCGCCCTCCTGGAGCGCGTAGTAGCGCGAGTAGTAGACGAGGCCGCACGCCTCTTCGCGGGCGTCGGGGACGCGCGCGCCGGCGGCCCGAAGCCACTCCCACACGGGCGAGCGACGACCGCCCGCGTCGACGACGAGGTCCGCGCGCAGCTCAGCGCCGTCCTCGGTCACGACGCCGCACACGCGCGGGGTCAGCCCGGCCTCGCCGAAGACGAGGCCCCGTGCCGCGCTCCCGGAGCGGATCACGATTCGAGGCTCGCGCAGGGCGGCCTCCCATAGCCGTGACTCCACGAGCGGTCGACGGCAGAACAAGACGCGCAGCTCGTCGTCCTCGGGGAGGCGCGCTCCGCCGGGCACGAACGCGCCCATGTCGAAGTCGACGGCGCCGGCCGCGTACATCGCCGCGAGGAGATCCGGGGCGCGCGCCGCGAGGAGCGCGCGCGCCTTGCCCATGTAGCCGTGCGGCAGGAGCGCCTGCGGTGTCCCTCTCCGCTTCCACGCGTCGAAGACGTCGGCGACCGTCACCGCGGGCGGCATCGGGTCCCTCTCGACGAGTGTAACGGCGTGACCGCTCCGCGCGAGCGCGATCGCCGCGAGGAGCCCCGTCGTCCCACCGCCGAGCACGAGAACGTCGACCACGGCGCGCCTATCTCCGCCCGCGCGCCGCGCGGGTCACGTGTCGGCCCGAACCGCCGCGACGAGGCCGTCGATGCTCTTCTTCGCGTCGCCGAAGAGCATCCGCGTGTTGGCCAGGTAAAAGAGCGGATTTTCGACGCCCGCGTAGCCGGCGGCCATGCCGCGCTTCAACACGATGACGGTCTTGGCCTTCCACACCTCGAGCACCGGCATGCCGTAGATGGCGCTCGACGCGTCGTCGAGCGCGCCGGGGTTCACGATGTCGTTCGCGCCGATGACGAGGACG
>JAYVXL010000107.1:0-2543 GCA_043785185.1 Myxococcales bacterium | reverse complement strand
CCCGCGGCGAGCAGCGCGTCGCGAACGTCCGCAAGCTCCTCGCCATCGCCGATCGTGAGCCCAATGTCGTGCGCTTTCTGGAGCGGCTCGATCACTTGATGGATCGTGCGGCCTCGGAGACGGAGGCCGCGACGTTCTCGGACGAGGACGACGCCGTCCGGCTCCTGACGGTCCACGCGAGCAAGGGACTGGACTTTCCAATCGTCATCCTTCCGGAGCTCGGGCGCATTCCGCGGCCCAGGGAGCGCGCGACGCTCGCGATCGACCTCGGCGTGGGCAGCGAGGCGCCCGTGCTCGCCTTGCGTTTGCCCGACCCCGAAGGGGGCACACTGGAGCCGCCGTCGTATACCCGCGCGACCCGCACGGCCGATCGGCGCGATCGCGCGGAGCGGCAGCGGCTCGCGTACGTCGCGGTGACGCGCGCCTCGGACGCGATGGTCCTCCTCGGTGATCGGAAGCCCCCCAAGAGCGGTGACGGCGTTCGCTACGCGGCCGTCGACGCGCAGACGCTCCGCGCGCTCACCGCGACGGACGACGGGGCGGCGCGCGCCGCGCTGATCGTCGAGCGGGTGGAGAAGGCGCCGGCGCGCGCGCTCGCAGCGGCCGAGGCGGGCCCGCCGCCGCCGCTCCCCGTCGATCCGCGGCCAAGGCCGCCCGCGTGGCGCGCGCTCGCCATCGCGCCCACGTCGCTCCAGGATTTCGCCCATTGCCCCCGGCGTTTTCAGCTTGTGCACGTGCTCGGCCTCCCCGAACGCGCGGCGCCCGCCTTCACGGTGGCCGCGCCGCGGGAGGAGCGCGAGGACGCGGGCGGCGTGCGCCTCGACGCGCGCGCCGAAGGCACGCTCGCGCACCGTGTCCTCGAGCTCCTGCCGCGCGAGGCGTTCGGTGCGCCGGACGCGGCGCGGCTCGCCAGCGAGCTCCTCGCGCGCGAGGGGCTCCCACCCGAGAACCCTCGCCACGCTGTCGTCCTCGCGCGGGTGGCGAAGTTCGCGGGCGGCGCGTACGCGGCGCGGGTCGCCGCCGGCGGCGGCGAGCTCGCGCGCGAGGTGCCGTTCGTCCTGCGGGTGGAGGACGGGGAGGGCCGGGCGGTGGCGCTGCGCGGGAGCATCGACCTCCTCGTCTGCTGGCCCGACGGAAGCGTCGAGGTCGTCGACTACAAGCGGGCGCGCGGGCCTTCGCCCGAGCCGTATGCGTTCCAACTGGATCTCTACCTTCTCGCGACGCGCGAGCTCCACCCGCGCGCGCCGCGAATGCGCGCAGGGGTCGTCTTCTTGGGCGGTGACAGCGGCGAGCCGGTGTGGCGCGCGCCGCAAGACCCGGCGCGGATGCGGCGGCGCCTCGCCGAGCTCGCCGAGGCGCTCGTTCTTTCGCGGTGGACCGAGAGCTTCCCCCGCGTCGCGCCTACGCGCTGTCGCGCGATCCGGTGCGGCTACTTCCGCCGCTGCCACCCCGGCGAACGGACGACGGAGCCAAGATGAGGCCCTTGTCGGCCATCGAGCAGTACGACGTCCGCGTGACGACGACGTGGTCGACGAGCGGTGTGCCCACGACCTCGCTGCCCTCCATCACGCGGCTCGTGAACACGATGTCCTCCGGGCTCGGCGTCGGGTCCCCGCTCGGGTGGTTGTGGACGAGCACGAACGCGCTCGCCCCCTCTCGGAGCGCGTAGCGCAGCGGATCGCGCGTCGCGACGTGCAGCCCGTGGAGGCCGCCCATCGCCACGCGTCGCGCGGCGCGAAGGCGACTGCCGCCGTCGAGCGCGATCACCCACAGCTCCTCGTGCTCGAGTTGCGCGAGGCGACTGCGCGCCCAACGCCAGACGTCCGCCGGGTCGCGCATGCGTTGCGGTGGCGTCTCGTGCTGCACGCGGCGCCCGAGCTCGAGCGCCGCGGCGAGGCGCGTCGCGCGCGCGGCGCCAACGCCGGGCGAGTCCGCCAACCCCCCGACGCCCGCGCGCGCGAGCCCCACGAGGCCGCCGTGCTCCTCGAGCAGCGCGGCCGCGGCCGCGTCGGCCCCTTCCCCGGGCGGACCTGTGCCGAGGAGCAGGCCGACCAGCTGCGCGTCGCTGAGCGTGTCCATGCCGATCGCCTGGGCCTGCGCGCGCGACCCCCGCAGCACCATTCGCGTGTTCATGCGGGGGACGTCAGCAGGCGGCGTGCCAAAGGCGGCGCCTTGTTTTTTCGAGGGAACGAGCGACCGTCCACAGTCCCGGACGCGTCCGAGGGTGTCCTAGGCCGGCTCCGTCTAGATTCAGATCCCGCAGATGCCGACGCTGCTGCCCTTGAACGTGGGGCCGCTCGCTTGGCAGACCTGACCCCGCGGGCAGTCGTGCGTGCCCGTGCCGGGGCCTCTCAGCGTGTCGCAGAGCTGGAAGCACTTGCGCGCGCCGGGCGCGCCGAGGCACGTGAGGCCCCTGGCGCAGTGGTCGGTCTCGCAGTCCTCGCTGACGGCGCGCGGACCGATGTCGAGGCACGTCCGGAGCTCGAGGCCTTTGGCGTCGAGCGCCGTGCCGCACTGCTGGCCGGGGCACTGCAGCGTCGAGC
>JAYVXL010000106.1:0-2553 GCA_043785185.1 Myxococcales bacterium | reverse complement strand
CCGCTGACATTTTTCAGCGGCGTGCGTTCTTGCTTGTGCGAAGCCGTTGCGCGTGACGAAATGAGGAGTCGATCCTCGGAGGTCACCGATGCGTGCTTGGGCGTCCCTTTGGTTTGGTGTTGCGGGTGTCGCAGTGGCGGTCGCTGCGTGCGGGGGCGGCTCGCCGACGAGCACGTTCGTCGACGACGGCGGCGCGGGCGACGGCACGATCGGGCTTCCGGACGGCGGCAGCAGCGGCGACATCCCCGACGGACCGACGTTCGGCGGCGACGCGCCGAGCGACGCGCCGGTCAGCGCCTGCACCCCGAGGACGTGCGCGCAGCTCAACGTCGGCTGCGGCAAGCAAGGGGATGGCTGCGGCGGCGTTCTCGACTGCGGCACGTGCACCTCTCCACAGACGTGCGGCGGCGGCGGCACCCCGAGCCAGTGCGGCGGGACGCAAGGCTGCATCCCCAAGACGAAGTGCGCGACCGGCATCACGTGCGGCGTCGACTCCGACGGCTGCGGCGGCTCGATCAACTGCGGAACGTGCGCTTCGCCGCTGAGCTGCGGCGGCGGCGGCACGCCGAGCCAGTGCGGCAAGCCCGCGTGCGTGCCCAAGACGACGTGCCCGGCCGGAGTGACGTGCGGCGTCGCGTCCGACGGCTGCGGCGGGACGATCTCCTGCGGTACGTGCACGTTCCCCGCGACGTGCGGCGGCAGCGGAGTGCGCAACGTGTGCGGTACGCCGCCGCTCCCGGACTCCGGCGTCGACGGCGGCTCGCCGTGCGTGCCGTCGACGACGTGCCCCGCGGGCACGACGTGCGGGCCCACCGGCGACGGTTGCGGCGGCGTCATCCAGTGCGGCAACTGCACCGCGCCGCAGACGTGCGGCGGGGGCGGCGTGCCTGGCCAGTGCGGCGGAGCGCTGGGGTGCGTCCCCAAGACGACGTGCCCCGCCGGCCAGAACTGCGGCGTCGCGGCCGACGGCTGCGGCGGCTCGATCACCTGCGGCGGCTGCAGCGCGCCGCAGACGTGCGGCGGCGGCGGCACGCCCAACGTGTGCGGCCAGCCGACGTGCACGCCCAAGACCTGCGCGCAGCTCGGCCTCAACTGCGGCGTCGCGGGCGACGGCTGCGGTGGCCTCACCGCGAGCTGCGGCACGTGCTCTGCGCCGCAGTACTGCGGCGGGGGCGGCTTTGATCTTTGCGGGCCTACGTCGGTCGGCAGCTGCGATGGCGGCACCGCGACGATGACGGGCTACGTCTTCGACCCGGCGAACAACCTGCCGGTCTACAACGCGCTCGTCTACTTCCCGACCGGCGCCGTGCAGGTCCCGCAGACCGGCGTCGTGCCCGCGCAGTGCGGCTGCAGCGCGCCGCCGGCGTACGCCTCGGCGTATACCGGCATCGACGGGAAATTCACGATCAACAACCCGCCGGTCGGCGCCAGCCAAACCCTCGTAGTCCAGCTCGGCAAGTGGCAGCGCGTCTTCACCCAGTCGATCGTCTGCGGCACCAACAACATCGGCGGCGGCACGGCCGGCGCCCCGCAGAACCTGAGGCTCCCGAGCACGCACCTGCAGGGAAACATCCCGCTCTTCGCGATCGACACCGGCAACGTCGACACGATGGAGTGCGTCCTCCTCAAGATGGGCATCGCGCAGTCGGAGTTCGTGAACCCCGTCATCGCCGCCGGCAAGCCGACCGCGGCGCAGCGCGTCCACATCTACAAGGGCTCGATCCGAAACGGCGGCGCCGTCATCAACGGCTCGACGCCGACCGAGGCCGCGCTCACCGAGACCGCGTCGGTCATGAACGCGTACGACGTCGTCCTCTTCCCCTGCCAGGGCAGCCGCGGAACGTACGACAACGCCAACGGCTTCCCGAACACGCTCGGCAACTTGCTCGGCTACACGGCGGCCGGCGGTCGCGCGTTCGCGACGCACTTCCACTACGACCTCCTGAACGGCAACGGTAGCTTCTCGGGCACCGCGAACTGGACGCTCGACAACGGCTCGTGGGGCAACCTGAACAGCGACGGCACGTGGACGAGCATCATCGACCAGACCTTCGGGCGCGGCGACACGCTCGCCAAATGGCTCAACCAGCCGATCGTCTTGGGCGGAACGCTCGGGCAAATCCCCGTCGGCGTCATCCGCAACGACTTCGCGTCGGTCAACGCGCCTGCGCAGCGGTGGATGTACACGGCGGACGGCACGGGCACCGGCGGCCCGCCCGCGGACCTTCCGATTCACTACACGTTCGACACGCCGTTCAACCAGTCGCCGACGTGCGGGCGCGTCGTCTACAGCGACTTCCACGTCGAAAGCAGCTCCGGTTCGAACGGCAGGATCTTCCCGGCGGAGTGCGCGAGCGGCGCCATGACTCCGCAAGAGAAGCTGCTCGAGTTCATGCTCTTCGATCTCACGTCGTGCGTCTCGGCGCCCGCCTGCGTCGCCAAGACGTGCCAGCAGATCGGCTCGAACTGCGGCCAGCAGGGCGACGGGTGCGGCGGCGTCATCAACTGCGGCGCGTGCCCCACCGGCCAAGTCTGCGGCGGCGGCGGCGTGCC
>JAYVXL010000105.1:0-2554 GCA_043785185.1 Myxococcales bacterium | reverse complement strand
GCGCGTGGCGCGCGCCGAGGAGGAGCGGCTTGCCGGACAGCGTCCCGCGCAGCTTCGCCCACGCCACGATGGAGCCCGTGAACGTGAGCGCGCCGACGGCGATGCCGACCGCGACCTCGAGGAGGTGCACGGTGCGCTCGGCGCTGGGCTCGTTCGCCGACGCCGCCGCGGGCCCGAGGTACGACGCGAAGCCGACGAGCACCGCCGCGAGGCCGACGAAGCTATGGAGGATCGCGACGAGCTCGGGCATCGCCGTCATCTCGACGCGGCGCGCGAGCGACGCGCCGAAGGCGGCGCCGATGGTGAGCGCGGCGATGAGGACGACGGCCGTCTCCCCGCCGTCCATGCCGCGGCTCGCCCACGCCGCCGCAGTGATCGCGATGGCGACGGCCATGCCGACCGCGCCGTACGCGCTGCCGCGCCGCGCCGTCTCCTGCTTGGAGAGGCTCCCGAGGCTGCGGATGAAGAGGACGCCCGCCACGAGGTACGCGACGGTGGTGACGCCGTCCTTCACGAGCGACCTCGCTGGAACATGCGCAGCATGCGCGCGGTGACGAGGAAGCCACCGGCGATGTTGATCGCGGCGAAGAGCGCGGCGAGCGCGCCCAAGATCGACGACAGATCGAGCGTGCTGCCGACCTGCAGCATGCCGCCGATGATGATGATGCCGCTGATGGCGTTGGTGACGCTCATGAGCGGCGTGTGCAGCGCCGGCGTGACGCTCCAGATGACCTGCCAGCCGACGAAGCACGCGAGGATGAACACCGTCGAGTGCTGCAGGAAGTCGCGCGGCGCGAAGCGGCCGGCGACGAAGAGGACGAGGATGAGGAGGATGCCGCCCAGCGTCGTGCCCCACGCGCGGCGCGTCGGCGAGCGGATGTTTTGCTGCGCGGGCTTCAGGTCCTCGTGCGGCGGCGCGCGGAGGGACGCGCGTGACGACGGCGGAGGCGGCACGTCCTCGATCTTGACGGCCGCCTTGACCGCGGGTGCGGGCGGGGCGCCGGGCTTCGGAGGCGGCGGGCGCGGCAGCACCTCGCCGGCGTGCACGACGAGCGCGGGGCGCACGACGTCGCTGTCGCGATCGAGGCGCATCGCCGCGCCACCGCCGAGCTCCACGAGGAGGTGCATGACGTTGGTCGCGAAGAGACGGCTCGCCGAGCTCGCCATGCGGCTCGGGAGATCGGTGAGCCCGACGATCGTGACCCCGCCCACCACGGCGACCTCGCCGGGCACGCACGCGGCGCAGTTGCCGCCTTGCTCGGCGGCGAGGTCCACCACGACCGAGCCGGGCTTGAGCGCCTGCACGACCTCCGCGGGCAGCAGCACCGGCGCGCGCTTGCCGGGCACGAGCGCCGTCGTGACGATGATGTCGACCTCGGCCGCCTGCGCGCGGAAGAGCGCGATCTCCGCCGCGAGGAACGCGGCGCTCATCTCTTTGGCGTACCCGCCGCCGCCGTCGGCGTCCTCCTTCACGTCGACGCTGAGGTGCGTCGCGCCGAGGCTCTCGATCTGCTCCTTGGTCGCGGGGCGCGTGTCGAAGGCGCGGACCTCGGCGCCGAGCGCGCGCGCCGCGGCGACCGCCGCGAGGCCGGCGACGCCCGCGCCGATGACGAGCACGCGCGCCGGTGGGATGGTGCCGGCGGCGGTCACCTGCGCGCCGAACGTCCGCTGGAAGTGTTGCGTCGCCTCGATCACGGCGCGGTAGCCGGCGAGGTTCGCCATCGACGAGAGCACGTCCATTTTCTGCGCGCGCGTGACGCGCGGTATGCGCTCGAGCGCGATCGCCGACGCCCGCCGCGCGGCGAGGAGGCCGGGGAGCGCCTCGTCGCGCTCCGGCTGGAGCAAGGAGACGAGCAGCGCGCCCTCGCGCAGCTTCGCCACCTCGCCGTGCGAGGGCGGGCGCACCTTCGTGACGACGTCCGAGGCGCCCCACACCGTCTCCGCGTCCGCGAGCGTCGCGCCCGCCGCCGCGTACGCCGCGTCGTCGAACCCCGACAGGGCCCCCGCGCCGCGCTCGACGGTCACCACGAAACCCGCTCCAAGCAGCTTGCTCACCGAGTCGGGCGTGGCCGCGACGCGCTTCTCGCCTGGGGAGCTCTCTTTGGGGACGCCGACACGAGCCGAAACGGACACGCGGACAGACTACTTCAGAACGCGCGCGCGCGGGGGACGCCGATGGGGAGCGGGCGCGCGCGCGTGACGCCGCGCGGCCAACGGCAACGCCGCGCACGCGGCTCGGTCCCCGCGCAGCAGGCGTACGACGCGTGCATCCGCGACCCGTGCCTCGTGGACTGCGCGAAGGAGAAGCGTCGGGCGGGCCGCCGAATTCGGCTATACCCGAGCCATGTCACGCGCTGCTCTCCTCTTTCCCTGCCTTCTCGCACTCGCCGCCGCCTTGGGCTGCTCGCCGGCGACGCCGGATCCCGCGCGGGCTGCGGCGCCAGCGACGCCGCCCGCCTCCCCGACGGCGACGACGGCGGCCCCCGCGCCTGCGATCCCCTCGGGCTTCACGCCGGCGGAGGCCGCCGCGATCGCGCGCGTCACGCGCGCGTCG
>JAYVXL010000104.1:0-8485 GCA_043785185.1 Myxococcales bacterium | reverse complement strand
GGACCAGGTGGCTCTTCACGGTCGCGCGCAGCGTCGGCTCGTCCTCGACGACGAGGATGCGCCGCTTCGCGGAGACGGCTTTGAGCTTGGTGCTCGAGCGGCGGGCGGTCGCCATAGGAGGGGGCAGTGTACCCGGGGCGGCGGCCAAGTCATCGCACGAAACGGATGGCACGACGTCAGGAAGCGCCGCGCCCCGTCAGGACGACGGGCACGGTCTTGAGGATCAGCCCGAAATCCTGCGCCAGGCTCCAGTTGTCGATGTACTGCATGTCCAGGTACATCCACTGCTCGAAGCTGATCTCGTTGCGGCCGCTGACCTGCCACACGCACGTGAGGCCGGGACGCACACTGAGCCGGCGGCGCTGCCAGGACTCGTACTGCGCGACCTCCTTGGGGACCGGCGGACGCGGCCCGACGATGCTCATTTCGCCGCGGAGGATGTTGACCAGTTGGGGCAGCTCGTCGATCGAGTACTTGCGGATGAACCGGCCGACGCGGGTGACGCGCGGGTCCGACTTCATCTTGAAGACGGGGCCCGACTGCTCGTTTTGCGCCATGAGCTTGTCTTTGAGCTCTTCGGCGTTCACGACCATCGAGCGGAACTTCAGCATGTTGAAGGGGCGGCCGTGCATGCCGACGCGCGGCTGCTTGAAGAGCACCGGTCCCTTCGACGTGACCTTTACGGCGATCGCCGCGCCGACCAAAATCGGCGAGAGGAGCCCGATGGCGACCGCCGAGAGGAGGATGTCGAACGCGCGCTTGAGCGCCGTCTGCACGGGCTTCGGCTCGACGGACTGGTAGTGGATGTAGCCGTCCTCGATCGCCTTGGTGTTCACGGCGCGCGCGCGGCCGAAGCGGAAGCCCGCGGCCGGGAGCGCGAAGGGAACGCCAAACTTCTCGCAGACGCGGATGGCGGCCTGCATCGCCTCGGCGTTCTTGACCATGTTCCCGGCGACGTAGACCTCGCTCACCGCGTGCGTCTTGAGGACGGACTCGAGCGCGTCGGCCTCGCCGAGAAGGGTGCCGGGCACGCGGGGGACGGTCGCGTCATCGCGAAAGCGGAGGTACCCGACGATCGTGCTCGGCGCCGCGGTGTTGGCGAGCAGGTCTTCGCCGGTCACCCGGCCCAGCGCCCCGGCCCCCACGACGAGCACGTCCTTGACGGACGGCTCGCGGAGCGTGCGAAAGGTGACGACGGAGAGGCGCAAGAGGATGGCCGCCGGCAGCGCGACGTCGATGTACCGCGCGAGCGAGAGACCGGGCATCGCCGACGCCGGTAGGACAAGGCGCAAGAGGAGCAGCTCGACGAGCGTGCCGAGGACCATGACCGTGGTGAGCGCCAGCTCGCCGACGAGCCCCTGCCTGTGCCAGATATCGTACTGACGCAGGGCGCGCGCCGCGAGCACCCAGCCCGAGATCGTCGCCGCCGCAACCACGAGCGGTCCCCACCACGTCCCCGGGGCGGCGAGGGCGCCGGCCACGGCCAGCGCGACGCAGTCCGCGGCCAAATTGGCCTTCGAGGTCAAACCGGGTGCGAGCTTGTTCAGGCGTGACGTGGTGCTCATGATTTCCAACTGCCCCCCCGGGCTCGAACCGAAGCTGAGGTTGAGGTCTGGCGACTGTCGACCACACCTCATGCGGGGGCGAGCTGCCATGCGCAACCTACATTTCAGTTCCCCAGCCGCAGAGGGGCGCAAATGTCCGGAATCATGAGCGGATAATTTTACGAAAAAGTTGGCCCAGCCCATTTGGCGCAAGTCCACGCATTTCAACTAAGAATTTGCGCGGGGGCTCATCCTTTTCGCCGGACGCAAGGTGGAGCTTGGGGCCGCCAGGAGAGCTGCAGCGTGGCGTCCGCGGACTAGACACGCGTTCAGTTCTTGGGGTCCGACCGCGAGCGACCCGCTCCCGGCGGCGCGACCGCGCCCCCAGGCGATGGGGCGGCCTCACGCGAAAAGAGAGAGGCGCTACGCCTGCTTCGTCTGCTTCTTCGCGACGAATGCACTGATGCAGCCGATCGTATCGAGGTTTTCAGGGAGCATCTCTTCGTCGGCGACGACGATCGCGAACGTCGACTCGAGGAAGCTGATCACCTCAAGGACGCCGGTGGAATCGACGATCCCCTGGTCGAGGAGCGACGTGTCGTCCGTGAGGACCCCGGGATCGACGACGTAGAAGTTCGTGACGATGAACTGCCGAACCTGTTCCTTGATTTCCATGCTCAGACCTTCTTGGCCATCACGACGCGGACCTGTCCGGCCGCGTCCTTCTCGTGCACGGTGGCAGTGTACGAGGTCGCGCGTCGAAAGAGGATGTCGAGTTGTCGCTCCTGGCCCAAGCCGATCTCGAAGAGGAGGGCGCCGTTCGGGCGGAGGAAGGGGAGCGCCTCCTTGACGACCCGCTGGTGAATCGTGAGGCCGTAGGGGCCGCCGTCGAAGGCCTCGCGCGGCTCGGCATCGAGGAGCTGCTTTCTGTCCTTCTCGAGGCGGCTCGTGGAGATGTACGGCGGGTTGCAGACGACGAGATCGAGGCTCCCCTCGAGGCCGAGGCCGGCGAGCGGCGCGAACAGATCGCCCTGCACCACCGTGACCCGCTGCCCGATGCCTAGGTCCGCGACGTTTTCGCGCGCCAGCGCCACGCATCCGTCCGTCAGATCACTCGCCCACACCCGCACCTCGGGCGCCTGCGAGGCAATGGCACACGCGAGGTTCCCCGCGCCGCAGCACATGTCGACGACGCGCGCAGCTTCGTTCGGCGCGCCGCCCTCGCCGAGCACGCGGAGCGCCGCGCGGGCCAGGAGCTCCGTTTCTTCACGCGGGACGAGCGCGCCGGGGCCGACCTTCAGCTCGAGGCCCATGAAGCGCACGCGGCCCTCCGCTTGGGCACGCCGGACGCGCTCGTCGGGATCCGGCTCCGGCCCTGTCACGATAGGCCCGTCTTCTTGATCTTGCCGGTCGTGGTCTTCGGCAGCTCGGGAACGAACGCGAAGTGCTTGGGCACCATGAAGCTCTCGAGCCGCTTCTGACACTCCTTCTGGAGATCCTTCTCGGTGAGCGTCACCCCTTGCTCGAGGACGACGAACGCCTTGACGGCCTCGCCGAGGATCTCGTCGGGGACGCCGATGACGGCGGCCTCCTTCACCCCCTGGACGTTCATGAGCGCGGTCTCCACCTCCTTGGGCGCGACCTTCTCTCCGCGGCTCTTGATGATGTCGTCCATACGCCCGACGAAGTAGAGGTAGCCCTCCTCGTCCGTCTTGCAGAAGTCGCCGGTGTAGAGGACCTGCTCGCCGGGCAGCGGGCCCGGGCGAAGCTTCTTCGCCGTCGCCTCCGGCTTCTCCCAGTATCCCTTCATCACCGTCGCGCCGCGGATGACGAGCTGACCGACCTCGTTCGGGCCGACCTTCACGTCGTTCTCGTCGACGATCCAAAGCTCCGTGTTCGGGATGGCGATGCCCACGCTCGTGGGTTTTCGGTCGATGTCGGCCGGCGGCAGGTACGTGCAGCGCTTGCACTCGGTGAGGCCGTACATGCTGAAGATCTTCGCGCCGGGGAAGATGTCCTTGAGGACCAGGATGTGCTTGACCGGCAGCGCGGCGGCGGTGTTCGTCGCGTAGCGGATGCTCGAGAAATCGTAGGACTTGAGGTTCTTGAGCTCCGCGAGGATGGCGAACATGGTGGGCACGCCGGGGAACCCGGTCACCTTCTCGTCCACGACGACCTTCAGCACCTGCGCGGGGTACGTGAACGAGCGCTCGAGCACGAGGCGAGCCCCCGTGCGGAACGCCATGATCATCTGGTAGAGGCCGTAGTCGAACGCGAGCGGCAGAACGCCGAGGATGACGTCGTCCTCGACGTTCTCCAGGTACGTCGTGATCGACGTCGCCGCGGTGAGCATGTTCCGGTGGGTGAGCATGACCCCCTTGGGATCGCCCGTGCTGCCGGAGGTGTAGATGATGGCGGCGAGATCGACGTCGATGTTCCTCCGCGCCGGCGGCTTGTCGGGGGCTCCGTCCGCGAGCGCGGCATCCCAGGCCACGACGCCGGGGAGCCCGCGCGTGCGCTCGGCGTCGACGCTGCCCGACACGATGACGTGCCGGAGGTGCGGTGATTTCGCGGCGGCCTCGGCGAAGACCGGTGTGAGGTGCGCGTCGGTGACGAGGGCGACCGCGCGGCAGTCGTTCAAGAGGTAGGCGAGCTTGTCGGCCTTCGTTAGCGGGCTCACGATCGACACGACGGCGTTCGCCTTCAAGATCGCCCAGAACGCCACCACCGTCTCGAGCGTGTTGTCGGCGAAGACGACGACGCGGTCGCCGCGCGCGACGCCGCGCTTCGCGAGCGCGTTCGCGAGCCGGTTCGCGCGGCGGTCGAGCTCGCCGTAGGAGAAGCGTTGCGCCTTGCAGACGAGGGCGATCTTGTCCGGGTGGCGCCGGGCCGAGTCTGCGAGATAGTCCTGGAGCAGGGGAACGCCGTTCATGGGTTTCTCTCTACGAGGGTCGTCAGCACGGGGGTTTTGGCCGGCGTCGGCGGGCCGGGGGGAGCGCTCACGTAGTGGGCATAAAGGAGCTGCGTCGACAGGACGCCCACGACCGCCATGTTGTCGGCGTTCGAGAACTGTCCGTCTTCGCTCTTGGCCTGGCATTTCTTCCACAGTTGGCGAACCGCGCCGGGATCGAAGACGCCAGCGGCCGCGACGCGCGCCTCGCTCACGGCGTCGTCCACCCAGCCGGGCGCGCGCGGGCCGACGAACGAGAGCGCGTCCGGCGCGCGGTAGGGCTGCTTCTGCCGGCGCACGATCTCGTCGGGCACCAAGTCCTTCGCGGCGCGCTTCAGCACGTGCTTCTCGTCGAGGACCCTCAGCTTGTACGAGGCGGGCAGGGAGTTCGCGAGCTCCATGACGTTCGCGTCGAGGAAAGGGAAGCGGCCTTCGACCGAGTTGGCCATGAGCATGCGGTCGCCCTGCGACGAGAGCAGGTAGCCCGACAGCAGCGTCCGGATCTCGAGGTACTGGTCCTGCGCGAGCGGCCCCCACGACGCGAGCTCGGGCGGCAGATCGGCGAGGAGCCGCGCGACCGGATCGAGCGCCTTCGTCGCGTCGCGCATCGCCGGTGAGAAGAGGCGCTTCAGCGCGGCGGTCGTGTGCCAGCGCGTGTCGTGGGAGAAGCCGGGAAGCAGAGACTTGTCGAGGTTTCGACCGAAGAACTGGCGGGCCATGGCTTGCTGCGCCACCGGCGAGCGCGCCAGGTACGGGTAGAGCCGCGCGAGGAGCCGCGGGCGCACCTGCGAGGTCGGCTCCTTCGCCCAGAAGCGGCGGACCTTCGCCTCTCGGAAGAGATCGTAGCCGGCGAAGAACTCGTCGGCCCCCTCGCCGGTGAGGACGACCTTGATGCCGGTCTGGCGGACCAGGCGCGAGAGCAGGAAGAGGGGCGCGGGCGCTGTGCGGAGGATGGGGCGCTCGGTGTGGAGCACGACGTCCGGGAAGGCCTCGGCGATGTCCGCGCGTGACACGACCACCTCGTGGTGCTCGGTGCCGAGGCGCGCCGCCATCGTGCGCTGGAAGCCGGTCTCGTCGTACTCGGCGTCCTCGAAGCGCAGCGAGAAGGTGTGAAATCGGTCCCCCTTGGCGCGCAGGCCGAGCGCCGCGACGAGCGAGCTGTCGAGGCCGCCGGAGAGGTAGCTCCCGACGGGCACGTCGGCCCGCAGCATGCGCAAGCGCGTCGCGTCCTCGAGCGCGGCGCGGACCTCGACGACCGCGTCGTCGAGCGTGCCGCGGAACGCGTGCTCCGGGGGGAAGCGCGGGCGCCAGAAGGCTCGCTCGCGGACCTCGCCCCCCTCGTAGGTGCGCACGTGCCCTGGGCGCAGCTCGGTGACGCCGGCGAAGACCCCCTGCGGCGGAACGATCGACCAGAACGTGAACGTCTCGTCGAGCCCGACCGGATCGAGCGCCCGCGGGATCGACGGGTCGCCCGCGAAGATCCCCTTCACCTCGCTCGCGAAGACGACGCGCCCCGCGTGCTCGCACACGTGGAGCGGCCGCACGCCGACCCGGTCGCGCGCCAGCACGAGGCGCGCGCGCGTCTCGTCCCACAGCGCGATGGCGAACTGTCCGTTGAAGCGCGCGAACGCGTCGTCCCCCCACGCTTCGTACGCGTGGACGATGACCTCGGTGTCGCTCTCGGTCCGAAACGCGTGGCCGAGCAGGGCGAGCTCGGCGCGGAGCTCGACGTAGTTGAAGATCTCTCCGTTGAAGACGACCCACAGGGTGTGGTCCTCGTTCGCGAGTGGCTGCTGGCCCGACGCGAGGTCGATGATCGAGAGCCGCGAATGTGCGAGGCCGGCCGGGCCGCAGCGGTAGACGCCGAGCTCGTCGGGGCCGCGATGGTGAAGCGATGCCGCCATGCGCGTGAGCGCCTCACGCGTGGGCGGAGCGGCGGCGGAGCTCGTGGCGACGATGCCGGCGATCCCGCACATCTTACCGGGCGACCTCCGGGACGTCGTGCACGAGAAGGGGCCGCGCGTGGAGGTAGCGCGTCGTCATGCGCTTCTTCTCGATGTCTTTGTAGACGCGCTCGACTTGCGCGGCGGTGATGCCGACGGCGGGGGCGACCTCCGCCGCGGGGACGCCGTGGTTTTTGCCGTACACGCACAGGTCCATCTTGTCGTAGGGGAGCGCGAAGTAGAACTCCTCCTGCGTCTGCGGCATCGAGTAGGTGTCCGTCGTCGGCGGGCGGCTCCGGATCTCGGCGGGCACGTCGAGGTGCTCGGCGAGCGCGTACACCTGGGTCTTGTACAAGTGCGCGATCGGCTTGAAATCCGCGGCGCCGTCGCCTTGCTTCACGAAGAACCCCTGATCGTACTCGACGCGATTCGGCGTTCCGGCGACCGCGTAGTTGAGGCGGTCGGCGTGGAAGTATTCCATCATCTTGCGCGCGCGCTGCTTGAAGTTCGTCGCCGCGACGAGCTGCAGGTACGGGGCGAGGCCCATGCGGCTCGTCTTCGTCTCGCCCGACGGGGACTGAATCGTGAGCTGGAAGACGTTGAGCCGCTCGCTCTCCAGGATCGACGGGAGCGTGATCTTGCACTTGAAGCCGTCGCCGTACTCGGGAAAGACCGTGCGCACGGCTTCGTCCTGCCGGCGGTAGCAGCCCGCGGCCTCCACCGTGCTCCCGATGTCCTCGAGAACGGTGTCGATGCCGAGCGACTCCGCGAGCACCCGGCCGAGGCGCAGCGAGTCGCCCGACGAGTCGCGCTCGGGCATGAAGACGCCGAGCACCTTATCTTTGCCGAGCGCGCGGACCGCGAGCGCCGCGACGACCGAGCTGTCGATACCGCCCGAGAGCCCCACGACCGCGCCGCGCCGGCGGAGCGTCCCCATGACCTGCGCCCGAATGCTTTCGGCGATTTCACGCGTGACCGCCTCAGGGTCGATCGCGAGCACATCCTTCGAGAACATGGGCGGGAACGTAACACAGGCGCTGCGCGCGCGTGCCAAGCGGGCCCGGCGCATGCGGGCGCCCTTGCGTGGCGGTATCCGTAAGGCATTGTTGTAGGCATGGCGTCGGGCAAAGATGGTCACGAGCGGCGGCAGTACCGGCGAATTCATGCGCCCGTGTACTGCCGGCCGGCGGGACTGAAGGTGATGTCGAAGCGTCAAGAGGCGGTCGACGTCAGCCGCGGCGGCGTCCGCATCTACAGCGACGAGCCGATGAAGGTCGGCGATCGCCTCACGCTGGAGCTCTTCCTGGAGGGGGAGCCCGCCGAGGTCATCTTTCAGGCGGCGGTCGCGTGGGTGGAAAAGCTGCCGAAGGGGGCGGTCGCGCGGTTCGACGTCGGCCTCAAATTCCTTCACCTCGATCCGGCCGCCGAGGCGCTCTTGGCGAAGGTCCTGGGGTGACCGCGGATGACGCAATGCGTTGTGAAATCGACGCCCGGCGCCGTTTTTCAGGCTTGCGGTCGCGCGCAACGCCACACTAAGGCTCGGAGTAGAGACGAAAGTCCCGAAGGATGAGCGAGCCGAAGCCGACCTTTACGCAGCGCGTGTTCACGATGCTCAC
This sequence comes from Myxococcales bacterium, assembly GCA_043785185.1. Taxonomy (GTDB): domain Bacteria; phylum Myxococcota_A; class Polyangia; order Polyangiales; family Polyangiaceae; genus JANYHK01. The sequence continues at coordinate 432 of JAYVXL010000104.1, read as the reverse complement.
CGGCATCGAGCCCGCGACGCGTACGGCGTCTGGCTTCCGCGCGAAGATTTCGATGCCGAGTACCGGCGACGGGCGCGATCCGAAGGAGCGCCGCCAGTTCCGGCGCATCGCCGCGCCGGTCTACTGCCGTGCGGCGGGCCTCAAGGTCTTCGCCCGCCGCGAGCACGAGGCCGACGAAGAGCCGATCGACGTGAGCCGCGGCGGGGTGCGCGTCTACAGCGACGAGGCGCGCAAGATCGGCGATCGGCTCACGCTGGAGCTGTTCGTCAAGGACCAGCCCTCGGTGAGGTTCGACGCCGAGGTCGCCTGGATAGAGCCGCTCGAGGCGGGCGCGCCGGGCAAATACGACGTGGGCCTGAAATTCCTCCGGCTCTCGGCCGAGAGCGACGCGCTGCTCAAGCAAGTGCTCGAGTAGCTCAAGCAAGTGCTCGA
>JAYVXL010000103.1:0-8496 GCA_043785185.1 Myxococcales bacterium | reverse complement strand
GGGCTGCGCGACGCGGAAGTAGCCGGCGGCGCCGTCGTTCGGGAGCACCCACGCGGGGCAGCGCCCGGTGCCGGCGACGAGCGACGGCGCCCCTCCCGCGAGCACCGTGCACACCGGCGCGCTCCGCCCCTCGACGCGCACGCAAATCGGATGCGTCCACGTCTGCTGGGTGTCGGGCGCCGCGCCGCCGAGCGGTCGCCACGCCTCTTGCTGGAGCGTGGCGCCCCAGCGCCCGTGCTCGCACTCGAGGTGCGCCGTCACGAGGGGCACGCCCGGGCGATCGAGGAACGTGCCGGCGACCTCGCGCACATCCTTGTGCGCCGCGCGCTCCACGAGCGCGAGCAACGTGTCGGCGGTCGCGTTGCCGAAGGCGTTGCCGTCGAGGTACGCGTGAAGCGCGCTCTGGAACGGCTGCTCGCCGACCCACGCCTCGAGCATGCCCAGCACCGCGGCGCCCTTGGCGTACGTGATGCCGTCGAACGCCTCGCGCGCCTCGGCCACCGTGCGCACCGGCTGGCGCACGGCGCGAGCCGCGGCGAGGCCGTCCTGGTCCATCACCCCGAGCGCGCCGGCGGTGACGTCGTAGCGCGTACCGAGCTGCGGCTGCCACGCGGCGACCGCGCGCGCCTGCAGCCACGTCGCCATGGCCTCGTTCAGCCAGAGATCGTTCCACCACTCGGCGGTCACGAGATCGCCGAACCATTGGTGCGCCACCTCGTGCGCCATGATCGTCGCGAGGCCGCGGCGCGTGCGCGCGCTCGCCGCGCGCGGGTCGACGAGCAGCGTCTCCTGCCGGAACGTGATCATCCCGGCGTTCTCCATCGCGCCGGTCGCGAACTCCGGCACGGCGACGAGGTCGAGCTTCGGGAACGGGAAGGGGACCTTGAGGTACGTCTCGAGCGCTTGCCCCACGCCGGCGGCCGCCTCGAGCGCGAGCTCGGCGAGGTCCCCCTTGCCCTTCGGCGTGATCACGCGCAGCGGGGCGGGCGACTTGCCCCCCTCGCGCACGTCGAAGTCGCCGACGGCGAGCGCGACGAGGTACGTCGGCAGCGGCTTGGTCGTGGCGAAGCGGAACGTCGTCGTCTGCCCGTCGTCCTCTCGGCGCGACGCCTCCGGCCAGTTCGCGATCGCGAGCATGCCGCGCGGAACGGTGAGCTTCACGTCGAACGGCGCCTTGAAGCTCGGCTCGTCGAAGCACGGCAGCATCTTGCGCGCGTCGGTCGGCTCGAAATCGGTGAACGCGTACCAAGCGCCGGCGCCGCCGTCGCGCGCGCGGTAGAGGCCGGTGAGATCCGCGCCGAAGGGCGCGTCGTACTCGATCGTGAGCGTCGCCGTTGCGCCGGCCTCGAGCGCGCGCGGAAAGGACACCACGAGCTCCTCCGCCGTCTGCCCGCCGCTCGCGAGGCGCGGCGTCACCGTCGCGGGCAAGATCGCGTCGCCGACCTTGGCGCTCGCGCGCGCGACGGCGAGGTCGCGTCCGTGGAGGACCACGTGGAACGTTCGCGCGCGCACGTCGAGCATGATCGAGACCGCGCCGCGAAACCGCTCCCTGCGCGGGTCAATCTCGAGCGCGACGTCGTAGTGCGTGGGCCGCACCGCGTCGGGCAACCGCCCGTCCGCGCGCGGCGGCGGCGGAGCGTCGGGGCGCTCGGCTTGCGGCGTCACGATGGTCGGCACGCGCGGCGGCGGCGCCGCCGGCCCATCCCCGCACGCCGGCGCGCCCGCGCCCGCGACTGCGACCGCGCACGCGAGGCGCCTAAGCGCACGCAAAGCGAGCGGCGACACGCGGCGCATGACGGTCACCGTCCCAAACGCGTGCGCCGCGGTCAAGCCGCGGCGAGATCACCTCAACCGCGCACGTCCCGCGAGCGACACCCCACGCCTCCGTGAGCAACCGAGCTCCCCCGCAAAGCCAACGGCGCCCGACCCCGCTCGGCGACGCAACTTGCGCTCAAAGGCTTGTCGGGCTCGCCCCTCCTTCGCCCCGTAAAGCGCACTAGCGCCGGCGCCCTCACCCCCCGCGCCCATCGCGATGCCGGCGCGCGGGCGCCCCACGCCCAGGGGCGAAGGAGGGGCGAGCCCGACACGCCGAGCGCACAAACTCCTGATGCGCGAAAACGAACGGAAGCCTACCGCGCGCGCCCCGGCACCCCGATGCGCGTCACCGAGTCCCGCGACACGCCGTGCGTCGGCGGACGCGGCGCCCTTCGTGAGACCGTCCCGCTTCGCGGCGCCTTCGGAACCTCGCGCCGCAGCTCGATCGTCGGCGACGTGAGCGCGATCGCATCACCGTGGCGGCCCGGACGCAGGAGCACCGCGCTCGCGCCGGGGCACCACTCATTGGAGACCCTCGGCCCGGCGCCGCTGTCGACGAGCCAGCCGGTCATCGCCATTCCGACGCACCCTTCCTGCGGGGCGCCGGTGTCTTGCCGGTGCACCGCGACGCAGAGCCCGTCGCAGAACCGGTAGACGGTGTGGCGCGTCGCGATCGTCATCTCGCCCTGCCAGGCGCTCGGGCTCGCGGTGAGATCCACGCCCCCTTCGACGATCTGCTTCATCAGCTCTCTGCGGCCCGACATGTCCACGGCGTCCTCCGGTTCTAGTAGGAGGATGTAGGTGCAACCGCCATGCCGACCTGTTCGCGCCCCGTCGAGCCACGTAAGCCATTGAAAATACGTGTCGAAGGTGGGGCGGTGGGGGAAAAAAGGAAGGCCGCGTGGCGCCGCGGATCCACGGACGCGTCGCTGACCGCGCGCCGGCGCAACGCCTCGTCGGGCCGCGGCGACGTGGATCGCCGCGGACTACTTCTTCGCGGCCCGCCCGATCTCCATGACCTCGACGTTCAGCTCGATGACGCACCGGAGCATCGCCGAGCGCTGCTCCTCGGTCGGTGGCTGCGACGGCCACGAATTCACGGCGCGCTCGTAGACGCGCGCCTTCGCGCGAAGCTCGCGCGCCCGCGCCGAAGCGGGGAGGTTCTCCAGCCGGTCGAGGATGTCTTCGAGGGACTGCTCGACGATGGAGAGACGTGTCGACTTGCCGGCCGCCATGGTTCGATCGTACGAGAACATACCATGCGAAACGTCTCGAAGCGGGTCATCGCCCTCGCGCGCGCGACCGCCGCCGCGACGATCACGTGGAGCGCCCTCGCGTCCGCCGCGACGCCGGAGGTCCCGGCCGAAAAGACGAGGCTCGAAAACGGCCTCGAGCTCCTCGTCCACGAGGATCACCGCACGCCCATCGTCACGGTCAACGTCTGGTACCACGTCGGCAGCAAGGACGAGCCGGCCGGCAAGAACGGCTTCGCGCACTTGTTCGAGCACCTGATGTTCCAGGGCAGCAAGCACGTCCCCGAGGACGCCTACTTCCGCATTCTCGAGCGCGCGGGGGCGAGCGACATCAACGGCACGACGAACAGCGATCGCACGAACTACTTCGAGACGCTGCCGCCGAATCAGCTCGAGCTGGCGCTTTGGCTCGAGAGCGACCGCATGGGCTTCCTCCTCGACCACGTCGATCAGCTGACGTTCCAGGGGCAGCGTGACGTCGTGAAGAACGAGCGGCGCCAACGCTACGAGAACACTCCGTACGGCATGGTCGGCGCGTTCGCGCGCGAGGCCCTCTTCCCGCCGTCGCACCCGTACCACACGACGACGATCGGCACGCCGAAGGACCTCGACGCGGCGAGCCTCGACGACGTGCGCGCGTTCTTCCGCAAGTGGTACGTCCCGAGCAACGCGACGCTCGTGGTGGCCGGTGACATCGACAAGGCCAAGACCAAGGCGCTCGTCGAGAAGTACTTCGGACCGCTGCGCGGCGCGCCGGCGCCGCAGCGAAAGCCGCCGCCCGAGGTGACCCTCGCGAAGCAGACGCGCCTCGACGTGAGCGCCGCGGTGGAGCTCGGGCGGCTCCAGATCTCGTGGCCGACGCCGGCGTTCTTCACGGCGGCCGACGCCGCGCTCGACATGGCGGCGCACGTGCTCTCGAGCGGAAAGACGAGCCGCCTCTACAAGCGCCTCGTCTACGATCTGCAGATCGCGCAGGACGTGAGCGCCAACCAGGGCTCGATGGAGCTCGCGAGCTCGTTCCAGATTTCCGCCACCGCGGCGCCGGGTCACACCGCCGACGAGCTGCTCAAGGTCATCGACGAAGAGCTGATGAAGCTCGGGAGCGCCCCGCCCGTGGACGCGGAGCTCGCGCGCGCGAAGACCGCCGTGCGCGCGCAGGCCGTCTTCGAGCTGGAGCGCGACGCGTCGCGCGCCGACATGCTGAACCGCTACAACCACTACACGGGCGACCCGGGCTACCTCGCCAAGGACTTGGACGCCCACGAGCGCGTGACCGCCGCGCAGGTGAAGGACGCCGTCGTGAAGTACTTGCCGCTCGAGCGCCGCGTCGTCACGGTCGTGACCCCCAACAAGGCCGCGCCGGTGTGCGGCCGCCTCGACAAGGTGTCGCCGTGATGCGCCCTCGTTCGCTCGGTCTCGCCAGCGCGCTCGCGTTCGCGGTCGCCGGTTGCGGAGGGGCGCCGCCGCCGCTCCGTCCGCCGCCTCCGCCGCCGCCGCCTGCGCCCGAGATCACGCCGCCGCCGAAGGCCGCGGACGCCCCGGTGTCGCCCGACGCGCCGTTCCGCGAGCACCCGCCCGCCGCCGGCCCCGCCGCGCCGTTCGCCGCGCCGCCGATCGTGGAGGGCAAGCTGAAGAACGGCATCCGCGTGCTCCTCGTGGAGCGCCACGAGCTCCCGATCGTGAGCGTCCGCGTCGTCCTCCGGGCCGGCGCGTCCGACCTCATGGCCGATCGCCCCGAGCGCATGACGTTCGCCGGCGCGATGCTCGAGCAGGGCACGAAGAAGAGGAGCGCCCTCGAGCTGAGCGACGCCTTCGAGGCCATCGGCGCGGAGCACGACGCGTACATCGGTCAGGACTCCGGCGGCGCGGACTTGAGAGTCCTCACGCAGGAGCTCGATCGCGGCCTCGAGCTGCTCGCGGACGTCGTCGTGAACCCGGCGTTTCCCGACGCGGAGGTCGAGCGCCTGCGCGCGCGCTGGCTCGGCTGGTCGCAGCAGCAGCGCACGCAGCCCGCCGCGCTCGTGCAGTCGGCGCTCGCGGCGAGCCTGTACGGCCCCGCGCACCCGTACGGAAAGCCGCCGATCCTGAGGGACGAGCAGATCAAGAAGCTCACGCGAGACGACGTGCAGCGGGCCTACGCCAAGGCGTTCACCGCGGGGAACGCGGCCATCTGCGTCGCCGGCGACATCACGAAGGACGCGCTCCTGCCGAAGCTCGAGGCGGCGTTCGGCGGGTGGAAGGGCGCGGCCCCGCCGCGCGTGAAGATCGCGCCGCCCGCGCCGGTGAAGGACGCGCCGCGGCTCGTGCTCGTCGATCGGCCCGGCGCGCCGCAGTCGCAGGTCCACCTCGCGGAGGTCGGCGTGCCGTTCAGCGCGCCCGACCGCGACGCGGTGCTGGTGATGAACGCCGTCCTCGGGGGCATGTTCTCGAGCCACATCAACATGAACCTCCGCGAGAAGCACGCGTACACCTACGGCGCGCACAGCGGCTTCAGGATGCGCCACGGCGCGGGCCCGTTCACGGCCGGCGGCGCGATGGTCGCGGACAAGACCGCGCCGGCGATCCACGAGCTTTTCACCGAGGTGAGCGGCATGCGCGACGCCGAGGTCGGTGCCGACGAGCTCGCCGGCGCCAAGGAGAGCCTGCGCCTGGCGCTGCCGGCGCGCTTCGAGACGGTGCGCGCGGTCACCGACGCGCTCGCCGATCTCGTCGTCTACGATCTGCCGCTCGACGAGTACGCCACGGCGCCGGCGCGCATCCTCGCGGTCACCGCCGCCGACGTGAAGAAGGCCGCCCAGGCGCACCTGCACCCGCAGAAGATGCGGGTCATCGTCGTCGGCGATCGCAAGGCGCTCGGCGAGTCGCTCGAGTCGCTCCACATGGGCCCGGCCGAGCTGCGCGACGCGTACGGGGACCTCGTGAAATAGTGATAGGCTCGGCCACCCGATCGAAATGGTGGCCGCTCCGAACAGCCCGTTCCCCGTTCGTCTTGCGCAGATCGCGCGCACGCTCGAGTCGAGCTTCCTCGGCAAAGACGAGACCATCCGCCTCCTCTTGATCGCCACGCTCGCCGGCGAGCACGCCGTCCTCATCGGCCCGCCGGGCACCGCGAAGAGCGCGCTCATCCGCATGTTCGCGCGGCTCTTGCAGGCGCAGTACTTCGAGTACCTGCTCACGCGCTTCACCGAGCCGAACGAGATCTTCGGCCCGGTCGACATCAAGGCGTTCCGCGAGGGGCGCTACCAGCGGCGCATCGAGGGCATGCTGCCGGAGGCGGAGATCGTCTTCCTCGACGAGGTCTTCAAGAGCAACTCGGCGATCCTGAACGCCCTCCTCACGCTCCTGAACGAGCGGCGCTACACGAGCGGCGGCACGGTGCTGAAGGCGCCGCTCTTGTCGTGCTTCGGCGCGTCGAACGAGGTGCCCGGCGACGAGACGCTCACGGCGATCTTCGATCGCTTCCTCCTGCGCATTCGCAGCGACAACCTCGACGCCTACCACTTCCAGGATCTGCTCCAGAAGGGCATCCAGCACGAGCTCATGGGGCTCACCGACGCGCCCGTGCAGCCGCTCGCGAGCGCGAAGGAGATCGCCGAGCTGCACCGCGGCTTCGCGCAGCGCATGCGGTTCACCGAGGAGTTTTTCAGCGCGTACAAGGGGCTCGTCTTCCAGGTTCGCGCGGAGGGGGTGAGCCTCAGCGATCGCCGCGTCGTGAAGCTGCTCAAGCTCTTCGCCGCGAGCGCCTACCTGGACGGCCGCGCGCAGCCGGACGCGAGCGATTTTTTCGTGCTCAAGCACATCTGGAACAACGAGGATCAGGCGGCGATCCTGGAGGCGATCGTCGCTCCGGTGCTCGAGGCTCACTACCGCGATCATCCGAACGCGCGACGGGTCGTCGCGTCCGGCGTGGGGATCGAGGCCCTTGCGGCGGAGATCGATCGCGTTCGGCAGGTGCTCACCGGCGGCGGCGGCCTCGGGGATGTCCAGCTCTTCAGTCAGCTCAAGGCTCTCAACGAAATCAAAGCCGCGCTCGGCGCGTCGCCCGATCCACGCGCCCCCGAGCTCCTGCAGCGGGTCGACCAGCTCCTCGAAGCCGCATTTAGGAGCGGGCGTTTCGCTCAGCTTTAAGCTACGTACTTCATCTAAGGATATTTAGAGTACGAACTATTTTATCGCCTTCAAAAGAAGGCAAACCAGAGGAGCGAGACCATGGGAGACGCGTACATCGTTGGCGCCACGCGGAGTGCGGTCGGAATCGGGAAGCCCGGGAAGGGCGCGCTCACGATGACCCGTGCCGACGTGCTGCTCGCCAAGGTCCTCGACGCGCTCGCGAAGCAGGCCAACGTGGATCCGCAGACGATCGACGACGTCATCGCCGGCTGCGTGACTCCGATCGGCGAGCAAGGCTTCAACGTGGCGCGCATGGCGGTGCTCGAAGCGGGCTGGCCCGTGGAAGTGACCGGCACCACCGTCAATCGCATGTGCGGCTCGAGTCAGCAGGCCATTCACCAGGCCGCGCACGCCGTCATGGCGGGGCAAGCGGAGATCGTCATCGGGTGCGGGGTCGAGCTGATGAGCCGTTCGCCGATGGGCATGGATGGCTTGGTGGGCCCGAACATCTGGCCGCCGCAGCCTGCAGAGTACAAGTTCGAGTTCGTCGGTCAGGGCACGAGCGCCGAGATGATCGCCGAGCGCTGGAAGCTGACGCGCAAGGAGCTCGACGAGCTCTCCCTCGAGAGCCACACCCGCGCGATTGCCGCGCAGGAAAAGGGCCAATTTGCCCGGGAAATCAGCCCGCTCGACGTGACCTACCCCGACGGGCAAGTTCGCTCGTTCGCCAAGGACGAAGGCCCGCGCGCGACCACGTCACTCGAGAAGCTCGGCACGCTGCCCACGGTGTTCAAGGCCGACGGCGTCATTCACGCCGGCAACAGCTCGCAGATCTCGGATGGAGCCGCCGCGGTGTGCATCGCCAGCGAAGCCGCCGTAAAAAAATACGGCCTCAAGCCCCGCGCGAAGATCACGGCCACGGGTACGGCGGGCGTCGAGCCGGTGATCATGCTCACCGGTGTCATCCCGGCCACGAAGAAAATCCTCGAGCGCGCCAAGCTCACCATGAAGGACATCGATCTCTTCGAGGTGAACGAGGCCTTCGCCAGCGTGGCCGCCGCGTGGCGCAAAGACACGGGCGCCGACTGGGCGAAGGTCAACGTTCGCGGCGGCGCGATCGCTCTCGGACATCCGCTCGGCGCATCCGGCGCGCGTCTGATGACGACGCTCCTCCATGCGCTTGAAGACAACAGCAAGCGTTACGGCTTGCAGACGATGTGCATCGGTTTCGGTCAGGCCACCGCGACCGTCATTGATACCCGCGTCTAGGCGACGAGCCTTGAAAATCGCGGCGGTCGATACCTCCAGCCCCCTTGGG
>JAYVXL010000102.1:0-8498 GCA_043785185.1 Myxococcales bacterium | reverse complement strand
GAGCGGCGGCGCCTGAACGGCATCCTCCACCCGCGCATCACCGCGCTGACGCTGACGCGCGCCGACCGGCTGCGGAGCGAGGGCGCGCCGCTCGCGTGCTACGAAGCGGCGCTGCTCGTCGAGAACGGCGTCGCCGACGCCTTCCGCCCGCTCGTCGTCGTGAGCGCGCCCGAGGACGTGCAGATCGCCCGCGCGGCCGCGCGCGACGCCTCGAGCGCGGAGGAGGCGCGCGCGCGCGTCCGGGCCCAGATGCCGCTCGCCGCGAAGGTCGCGCTCGCCGACTTCGTCATCGACAACACCGGCACGATGGATGACCTGCGCGCGCAGGCCGATCGGACGCTCGACGCCATCTGCGCGAAGGCGGGCGTGGACCCGGCCCGCTACCCGGCCTGACGCGCGGGCAATCTAGTGTAAGCTCCGGGCAGTGACGACGAAGCACCGGACGGGGGTCTCCTCCTCGTACACAGGGGCGGAGGACAAGCCCCGCGAAGCGTCGATGGGCAGCCCGCAGGCCCCGTCGAAGCCCGGCCTCGTCCTCCTGTACGCGCCGAATTTCGAAAATTTCCAGACCGCGTACGTCTTCTCCGCGCCCGAGCTCATCATCGGCCGCGAGCCGACCAATCCGGTATGCGTCCCCGAGCAGGCCGTGAGCCGCCAGCACGCGCGCATCGCGTACACGCAAAACCGTTGGGTCCTGACCGACCTCGGCAGCCGCAACGGCACGATGGTCGACGGGCAGTTCATCGGCGAGATCGATCTCGTCCACGGCCACGAGATCCGCATCGGCGACGCGATCTTCAAGTTCATCGAGACGGGCGCCGAGCGCTACGTGCCGTACCGCATCGACGGCTGGGTGGCCGGCGTGCGCAAATCGCGCGGCCTGCTCGAGCTCGTGGGCGGCGCCAACATGGACGCGATCGCGGCGGACCTCGAGCGCATCGCGCCGACCGAGCTGTCGTGCGTCATCCTCGGCGAGACGGGCACCGGCAAGGAGGTCGCGGCCAAGGGCCTGCACCGCGTGTCGGGCCGGCGCGGCTCGTTCCAGGCGATCAACTGCGCGGCGATCCCGCCGAGCCTCCTCGAGAGCGAGCTCTTCGGCTTTCGGCGCGGCGCGTTCAGCGGCGCCGACCGCGACAAGCCCGGCCTCATCAAGCTCGCCGACGGCGGCTCGCTCTTCCTCGACGAGATCGGCGACATGCCGCTCGAGGCGCAGGCCAAGCTCCTGCGCGTGCTGCAGGCGCGCGAGGTCTTCCCGCTCGGCGCGACGACGCCGGAGCGCGTCGACATCCGCGTCATCTGCGCGACGCACCGCGATCTGCACCAGTACGTCAAAGAGTCGAAGTTCCGCGGCGACCTCTTCGCCCGCCTGAACGAGCACGTCGTCCGCCTGCCGCCGCTTCGCGAGCGCAAGGAGGACATCTACCAGCTCGCCCGCTCGTTCTGCACGCGCTACGGCAACCCGCAGCTCGGCTTCACGTTCTCGTTCTTCGTCGCGCTGCTCCACTACGACTGGCCGTACAACGTGCGCGAGCTCGAGAGCTGCATCAAGCGCGGCGTCGCGCTGACCGAGGACGCGCCGCTCGACACCCAGCAGCTGCCCGACGCGATCGCCGACCACATGAAGACGTACGGCCAGCGCACGCGCGTTCCCGGCCCGAGCCTCGTGCCGCCCGCGCCGGGCAGCCTCGCCGCGCCCATGTCCCCGAGACGCGCAGCCCCGACCGAGCCGGAGCTCCGCGAGATGCTCGCGCGCCACCGCGGCAACGTCGCCGCCGTGGGCCGCGAGCTCGGCAAAGAGCGCATGCAGGTGCACCGCTGGCTGAAGAAGTTCAACATCAACCTCGAGGACTACCGGCAGGAGTGAGCGCGCGGCGCGGCGCGCGGCAGGTCGCTCAGGGCGCGACTTCGCCGATGCCGGCGATGCGGTATCGCCCCTCCTCGCGACGGAGCAGGAGCACGAGCACGTCGGGGAAGAGCTGCTCCGCGCCGACGCGCGGCGTCGCGATCGGCACGCGAACGAGCACGTCGCCCGCGCGCATCTCCGGCGGGCGCGGCGGCGCGCCGGGGGCGCCCACATCCGCGAGCTCGAAGCGCTCGAGCCGGTCCATGCGCGCGAGCTGCGCGCCGGCGAGCTTTTTGTAGTCCAGGCTCTGCATCTTCGCGCGCCACGACTCGCGAAGCGCGGCGCGCGTCCGGTGCGCGGCGTCGAGCGACACGGCCTCGGCGACGAGCAGCGCGTCGAGCGCGTCGACGCTCTCGCTCGTCCACCCGCGGAGGTACAGGGTGATGAGCGACGCGATCGCCTCGTCGGGCAGCGGCTCGCGCAGCGCGACGACGCCGCGCGCCTCCGCGCGATCGGCCGCCACGGGCAAGGCCGGCGGGGGCTCGATGAGCACGCCGTCCGGGCGGCGGGGCGGCGGCGGCACGTCCACGGGCGTCGCCGCGGCCGGGGGAGCGCCGCAGCCCGCCGCGAGCGGCGAGAGGAGCGAGAGCAGGCACGTCCACCCGGCCGCCCGCAACCCGGACGCTCTAGATCGATTCAGTCTTCGGGTCGGTCCCACGCGCCAACGTCACGATCGCACGATCGTCCAGGATCTTCCACCGCGGCGCCTGCGCCTCCTCGCGCATCGCGCCGCTGCCCGACTCGGCGTCGAAATCGCTCGCCACGAGGACGAAGTGAAGCTGCGAGAGCTCCGGCGTCTTCCTACGGAGCTGCGCGTCGTCGCCGAGGATTTGCTCGGCGTCGCCCTTGCCGCTGTAGAGCCGGTAGCCCATCGGCTTGCCGCGGTGGAGGCCCACGATGGTGTCCCCGTTGGTGACGAGGATGTTGACGGCGCTCGGCTCGCCGCCGACCTCGGCGGTCATCCCGTCGATGACCGCGAGCGACGAGCGCAGGGCGTGCGCGATGACCGGCGCCTCGACGACCACGTCGTTCAGGCGCCCCGCGTCGTGGAGGAAGCTCAGGAGCACGTGGAAGAAGATTTCGCTGTCGGTCTCCCCGCGGATTCCGCCGCGGAGAAACTGCGGCACGCTCTCGACCATGCGGTCGCGCACGGCGTCGAACTCCGAGACAGTGCCCGTCTGCGCGAAGAGCCACTGGCGGTAGCGGAACGGGTGGGTGTTCTCGGTTCGTAGCGTGCCCACCGTGGCCGAGCGCACGTGGCCGATGAGCACGTCGGCGCGGACGTCGGAGGCGATCTTCGCCACGTCCACCTCGTCCCCGTCGATGGGGCGACGGCGCATGAGCACCTCACCCCCTTGATAGAAGCCGACGCCCCAGCCGAGCTGCCCGCCCGGACGCGTCCGCACGCGCAGCGCATCCGCTTCGGAGGCGAGCACGCGACCTGCGAGGTCCGCCCGGTTTCCAATGAGCCCGAATAGACGTGCCATTGAGATCCTTCTCGGGTTTGCTCTGGCGAGAGAGCTGTGACGTACGGCGACTGGAGTGACTCTACGTACGCGAAGGTTGCTCGAGCTACTTTTGAGAGCAGGTCGGTCGCACCCTTCGCACCCTCGCGCATGTTCGTCGCGGGTGAGCTTCGTTCGCGAAGTTCCGCTGCACCGTACATACCAATAAGGCTTGCGCGAGCCGCTTCAAGTGGCCGTGCCGTGGCGGCCGTGGCGGTCGCGACGTCGCGCGTCCGCGCGCGTCACGATCCGCACGGCCCGGAGACGAACCCGTCGCTCCATCGTCTCGGCGAACGCGCGGACGAGCCAAGGAGCGGCGGCGGCGACGACGAGCGCGACGGCCCAGAGCGGAAGCGAGTGCCGGATCAATTCGAGCATTGGTTAATATTTGCCACATCCCGCTGGTGCGCGCGAGCGCGGCCGGGACGATTGATGCGCGCGCACACGTGCGCGGCCCCGCACGGCGCGCCGCGCCCGAAGAATCACGTGCGCGCGCGGCCGCGACGCGCGCCGCGCTCGCGCTCGCGTACGTGCGGGGAGGTGCGAGGTGCGAAGCGCGAGGGCGCCACCGCGACATCGCGATCAGGGCGCGGACGCGCGGCGCACGCGCGTCAGTTCTCGTCCGCCTTGCCCTGCGGGAGCACGATGAACGGCACGACGTGCTCGCGCGTCTCGAACGACGAGCGGTACGAGGCGGCGGCCTGCTTCGACGGGAACGGCCCGACGCGAACGCGGTACCACGTGCCGCGACCGGCGACGTGCGCCTCGACGACGTAGGCTTTGTGGCTGCGCGCGCGAAGTTGGTCGGCGAACTGGTTCGCCTCGGCCTGCGTGCGGAACGAGCTCACCTGCAGCTGGTAGCCGCCCTCGTGGCCTGACGGCACGGACGGCGCGGCGGCGTTCGTGATCTGGCCCTGGTCGGTCGCGGCGCGCGTCAGCGTGTCGCGCGGACGCGTCACGATGGGCGAGGCCTCGAGGACGTTCTGCGCCGGGAGCGGCACGACCGGCAGACGGTCGCCGGCGGGAGGCGGCGGCGGCATGACGAGCTGGTTGAGCGAGACGACGTCCGGCGTCGACGGCGGCATCGCCGCGGCGACGCCCGGCGCGACCGTCGGCCCGGCCCCGGCCGCCCCGCCGTTGGCCGTCGGCCTCGGTCCGCCCTTCACGGCGGCGAGGGCGGTCGTCGGCGACTGGTCGTCGCTCAGCATCGCCGGAAACGTCACGTCCCTCGGCTGCAAATCGGTCGCCTTGGCGGCGGCCCCGGCCGCGGCGCCCTTGTGGGCCGCCACCAGATCGCCCAGCGGGTCGACCTTCGCCGTCGCCGGCGCGACCGAGCGCCCCTTCAGCGCGAGCGCGCCGAACGTCACGCACGCGCCGCACAAGATGACGAGCGCGACGCTCACCATTCGTGGCGTCCGCGGCTCCTGGTCGGTTTCCTGGATCTGCTCGAGGTTCCGGACTGCGCCTTGGTCCATCATCCACTGGCTCCTACTCCCCGAGCGCTACGCCGACCTCCGCGGCTCGGCCAACTTTCGGGCGGCTTTCGCGCGGGCCCGGCGCGTCCTCCGCGCGCGCGAGCGCGACGAGCTGCACGGCCTTCCAGCGCGTCTCCTCGAGCTCGCGCCACGGGTCGCTGCCCTCGACGATGCCGCCTCCCGTGCAATAGCGCGCGCGGCCGCCGGCGGAGATCTCGAGGGTGCGAATGGCCATCGCGAGGACGAGCGCGCCGTCGCGCCCGACGTAGCCGCACGCGCCGGTGTAGAGGCCGCGCCGGAAGGGCTCCAGGCTCGCGATGATCTCCATCGCGCGGACCTTTGGCGCGCCGGTGACGCTGCCGCACGGCACGACGGCGCGGGCGATCTGCTCGAGCGTGATGCCCGGCGCGCGGCGGCCGACGATCTCGGCCACGCGGCCGAACACCGTCGGGCCCGCGAGGACGCGCGGCGCGCCGAGGACGCGGACCGAGCCGGGGACGGCGACCTTGCCGAGGTCGTTCCGGTGGAGATCGATCGCCATCGTCAGCTCGGCGCGCTCCTTCGGATCGGCGTCGAGCTCTTCGGCGAGCGCGCGATCGCGCGCGGCGTCACGGCCGCGCGGGCGCGTCCCTTTGATGGGCGCCGTGCGCAGCGCGTCGCCGCGCACCTCGAGGGCGAGCTCTGGGCTCGTGCCGCATACGGCGACGTCGCCGAAATCCGCAAAGAAGCCATACGGAACCGCGGCGTTCTTGAAAAGTCGCGCAAACAAAGAAACCGGGCGACCCACGGCCCGCAGGGCGAGGCAGCGCGCGAGGTTCACTTGGTAGACGTCCCCCTGCCCGATGAGGCGGAGGATGGCGCCGACGCGCGCGACGTGCGCGTCGTCCGGCTCGGGATCGGGCTCGAGGTGGAGCGTCGCGGTCGCCGCGTCGCCGGCGGGACGGGCGGGGCGGGCGAGGAGATCGGCGAGGCGCGCCGCGGCGGCGGCCGAGTCGGCCTCGATCGCCACGCGCCCGGTCCACGCGTCGACGCGCGCGACGGCGTCGTAACGGTGCCACCGAGGGCGCACGAGCGGCGGCGCGGCGCGCGCTTCGGCGGGCCGCCACGCCGCGCGCTCGGCCGAACGCCCGGCCTCGTACGGGATGGCGCCGATCCAGCGCGGGGCCGCGGGCGCGCCGGCCCACCCCGCGCACGGCGCGCCGGCGGGGGGCACCCACGCGTCGCTCACCTCGACGGGATCGCACGCGACGAAGCCGAAGCGGCCATCCTCGGGCCGGAGCGCGCCGCGCGGATCGCTCGCGAGAACGGCGACGCCCGGGCGCTCCGCCACGCGGCGCGCGAGCTCGAGCGCGTCGGCCGGCGCGGAGATCTCTCGAATGGTCACGCGGGTTTCCTACACCTCGCCCGCGCCGTTTGCTACACCCCGTGGCGTGCTCCCCCGGCTCCGCGCTGCTGCCCCGCCCGACGCGCGCCTCGCGCGACGGCGCGTCGAGGGGCTCGCGGCGAGCCTGCTCGTCATGACTGCGGCGGCGGCCGCGTGCTCGAGCACGAAGGACGCGACGATCGCGCTCACGTTCGGCGGCGAAGCCGACGCGCTGACGCGAGCGCCCGCGCCCGTCCGCTTGGCGATCGACGTGCTCGACCTGGACGGCGGCGCCGCGAGCCTCGCGACCGTCGCCCTCCCGACCGACCACGCCGACCTCGGGACGATCGCCTCCGACCGCAGCGGCAGCGTCCGCGTCACCGGAAAGGACGGCACGGGCGTGCCCCGCGTTTGGGGCGCGACGCTGCCGCTGTCGTTCGCGTCGCTCGCCGGCGGCACGCTCCAGGTCTTCGTTCAGCGCACCGGCGAGGCGGCGCGCATGCCCGGCGCGCTCGCCGACGCGCGCGAGGCGCCGCTTCTCGCGATCGCGTCGGGGCAATACCTCATGGTGACGGGCGGCACCGACGCCGCGCAGGCCGCGACGACCGGCCTCTATGATCTCGTCGGTTACAAAGCCCTCGGCGCCTCGCCGACGTTCTCCCGCGCGCCGCGGTCGCTCGCGGTCGCCGGCAGCTACGCCGTCGCGATCGACGACCAGGGCGCGAGCTACCTGAGCCTCGGCGACGGGTCGAGCGGAGCGCTGGCGGCGCCGACAGGCTCGTCGTTCGCCGACGTCGCGGGCGGGTCGACGGTGATGAGCGCCAGCGGCACGGCGTACGTCGTCGGCGGGGCGCGCGCCGGCGGGGCGTCGGCGAAGATCCTGAGCCTGGACTCGACGGGCGCGCTCGCGTTCGCGACGCTCGCGACGCCCCGCGCGGGCGCGGGCGCCGCGTACGTGCCCGGGCGCGGCCTCCTCGTCTTTGGCGGCGACGCCGCCGCCCCCGCCGCGGAGCTGCTCGCCCCCGGCAGCAAGACGTCGACGGTCCTCGGCTTCCCGACCGCCAACGTGACCGGCGCCGCCGGCGCGGCGCTCGACGGCGACCGCGTAGTGTTCGCGTGGGCGAAGGGGACGGCCGGCTCGTTCGTCACGCTCGATCTCGCCCGCCCGTCGCCCGCGTTCGCGCCCACGGCCGCGACGCTGCCGTGCGCGGCGTCACACCTCGACGTGCTCGCGCTCGACACGAGGCGCGTCCTCGTCGTCGCCGAGGACGGCCCGAGCTGCGCCTTCACCTGGGACGGCGCGGCCATCACGGAGATCCCGCTGCGCATCCCGCGGCGCGGTGCGCGCGCCATCCGCTTGCCGACGGGCGGCATCGCGATCGTCGGCGGCAGCGCGACGGTCGAGCAGTTCGTGCAGGCTTCACCCTAGGCTACACGCGGGGCCCGTGGCCGGGCCCCCTCCGCGCGTCCGCGCGGAGCCCTCCCCCACGCGTCGCTCCGCGATGTCGTGCGACGCACGACGGGGCGGGAGAAGAGCCGCGGCGGGCGGCCGGAGCGAGGCAGGTTTGATCGACGTCGATCACCGCGCCGCGGATGCGCCGGGCGAGAGGGACGCGCGGCCTTCCGGCGCGACGACGAGATCCTCCGCCGGCGCCTCACACTCCGCGCCCTCCCAGACCACCGCGCGCGCGAGCCTCCCCTGCCCCGTCACGCGCGCCCCCGCGTGGACGAGCGCGTCCTCGAGCGCGACGCCCGGCGCGATCTCCGCGCCTTCGGCCACCCACGACCGCGCGCCGCGCGCCGCGAGCCACGCGAGGTTCGCCGCCACGTACGCGCCGAGCGTGCCGATGTCCCAGAACGGCCCGTCGAACAGGTGCGCGTCGAGGCGCGCGCCCGCGCGCATCGCGGGAAGGTACACGTCCCCGACCAGGCACCCGACGGCGGGCAGCCCGCGCACGAGCGACGCGCCGAGGACGTGCACGCCGAGGAACTCACCGCCGCGCGCCTCGCCCGGCAGGACCGTCTCTTTGCGCAGCCGGACGACGCGCCCGTCGGACGCCAGGCCCACGTTGCCGCTCCCTGCGGGACCTGGCCGCACGACGAGCGAGGCGTCCGCCCGATGACGCGCGACGAGCGCGGCGACGTCGACGGCGGCGAGGATGTCGGCGTTCCACACGAGCACGTCGCCCCCCGCCTCGACGCCGAGCAACGCGCGCGCGTGGTGGACGCCACCGGCGGTCCCGAGGAGCTCC